>NZ_JAWRYH010001237.1:0-240 GCF_046534675.1 Pseudomonas sp. SIMBA_067
GTCGAAGACACCCGCACCGGCGGCAAGCTGTTCTACGCCCCAGGCCTGGGCCAGGTGGACGACAAGCTGCTGGCGATGATGCACGGCGCCGACTGCCTGCTGGTCGACGGCACGCTGTGGGAAGACGATGAGATGCAACGCCGTGGCGTGGGTACTCGCACGGGCCGCGAAATGGGCCACCTGGCGCAGAACGGCCCGGGCGGCATGCTCGAAGTGCTGGACGCTTTCCCGCGTCAGCGC
>NZ_JAWRYH010001238.1:0-240 GCF_046534675.1 Pseudomonas sp. SIMBA_067
GCAGGAATTTAATCACTTTCTCGGCGTCGGCAGAGTCTGCTTTCCATTCGATACCCGCATAAATGTCTTCCGAGTTTTCACGGAAGATAACCATATCGGTCAGTTCAGGGTGTTTAACCGGGCTTGGAGTGCCCTGATAGTAACGTACCGGACGCAGGCAGATGTAGAGATCCAGTTCCTGGCGCAGGGCAACGTTCAGAGAGCGAATACCGCCACCAACAGGAGTGGTCAGCGGACCTT
>NZ_JAWRYH010001239.1:0-240 GCF_046534675.1 Pseudomonas sp. SIMBA_067
GCCCACGGAAGATATCGCCTTCGGCATCAGCCAAGGTTTTGCCCTGCTCTGCGCTGAGCACCTGGGCAATGCGTTTGGTGTGTTCGCGAATCAGCGCCTGCAGCTTGAGCATGATGCGCATGCGTGCGCCAATCGGGGTGTCGCGCCAGGTCTGGAAAGCGCGATGGGCAGCAGCCACGGCAGCGTCGACTTCTTCGACGGTGGCGAACGGCACGCGCGCCAGTACTTCCTGGGTGGCAG
>NZ_JAWRYH010001240.1:0-240 GCF_046534675.1 Pseudomonas sp. SIMBA_067
GTCTTGAAAAAGGACGCGATTCTAACAGGCTAGCGCGCGCAAGGCTAAAGGGAAGGGCGGATCAATTCGAGACTGTGGCGCTGTCCGGCCAGATAATCATCGATGCAGCGGATAATCAACTCGCTGCGCCAGTCGTCGCGCAAGGCCATCAGCTCGTCGCGGGTCAGCCAGCGGGCGCGGAGGATGCCTGCGTCGAGTGAATAGTCCGGGTGATGTTTGAGTGCCTTGGCGATGAAGCAG
>NZ_JAWRYH010001241.1:0-240 GCF_046534675.1 Pseudomonas sp. SIMBA_067
GTGAAAAAGATACCTTAGGCCTTTATTTAACTGGCCATCCTATAAACCAGTATCGACGAGAGCTTGGGCATTACACCTCAGGCCGACTCATTGATTTGCAGCCCACTAACCGTGATGTAGTATCCACTGGTGCGGGCTTGGTGATTGCAGCGAGAACCTTAATTAATAAAAAAGGAAATCGTTGGGGGCTGATAACTTTAGATGACAAAAGCGCCCGAATTGATGTACGCTTGTTTCCAG
>NZ_JAWRYH010000141.1:0-352 GCF_046534675.1 Pseudomonas sp. SIMBA_067
GCCCACTACAATCTCGCCACGCTCGGTGAACTTGGCAGCATTGTTGCCCAGGTTGATCAGCACCTGGCCAAGTCGCAGTGAGTCGCCAAGCAGTGCGGTAGGCAAATCGGGCGGGGTCTGGAATAACAACTCCAAGCCCTTGCCCTCGGTTTTCAGGCCGATCATGGCAGCGATACTGTCGAGTACATCCTCCAGGCGAAAAGGCGTGTGCTCAAGGCTCATCCTGCCGGCTTCGATCTTGGAGAAAGCGAGGATGTCGTTGATGATCCCCAGCAGGTTCTGTGCCGAACGGTGCACTTTATCAATGTAGTTGCGCTGGCGGTTATCCAGCTCTGTCAGCAGCGCCAGGTGG
>NZ_JAWRYH010001242.1:0-240 GCF_046534675.1 Pseudomonas sp. SIMBA_067
GGGCTGGTGCTCGGCTCAGTGATCTACTCCATGCCATTCGTGGTGCAGCCGTTGCAAAACGCATTCTCCGCCATTGGCACTCGCCCATTGGAAGTCGCCGCGACCTTGCGGGCCAACCCCTGGGACACCTTCTTCACGGTGATCCTGCCACTGGCGCGTCCAGGGTTTATCACCGCCTCGATCCTCGGTTTTGCCCACACCGTCGGTGAATTTGGCGTGGTGTTGATGATCGGCGGCAAT
>NZ_JAWRYH010001243.1:0-240 GCF_046534675.1 Pseudomonas sp. SIMBA_067
GCTTTTGTAAAGAGCAAAGCTATGACCTAGAAGAGTCATTCCCAGTCGATAAGAAAACAGTAACGAGTATGGTTAAGTTTTCAGGTTTAGGTGGCGGTGTGAGCATTAGCTTTGAGCGTAAACATTTAGGTGAACGTGTAACATACAACGAAGCAACAGATACACTGGTAATAAAAGGCATTCCGCCAAACCTAAAAGATCAATTACAGCGGTTTATGGAACAAGAGCAAGATTAAGTGC
>NZ_JAWRYH010001244.1:0-240 GCF_046534675.1 Pseudomonas sp. SIMBA_067
TATTTGGCATAGCTTCACGCCAGCGGCGCGAAAGCTCAAAGGCATTATAAGGGCGTAAATCTTCATCAACCAATGGCGCTAGTAGTTGCGCCTCTGTGCGACCTTGATTAAATACCAATACATCGCGAATCATTTTTTGCCCTTCTTCGCGCGCTGTTTGCTTATCTATTTCAAGCACCATGGTTTCTATTTGGCGAATAGCATTAATCGTTTGGATATCGGATACGTTATCGTTCATCT
>NZ_JAWRYH010001245.1:0-240 GCF_046534675.1 Pseudomonas sp. SIMBA_067
GTCCGGACCAGCCAGTCATCGCGCATCGCGCGACTCGACGTAATCACCGCCAGGCTGGACGTCGTGGGAAGATAGCGGGTTTTACGGCCATCATGGGGATCCGGCTCGCCCGTCACCAGTTCCGCCGCCAGTAACCCGGCGACGGTCGCGCCCATTGACTGGGTGCGTACGCCCTCGGCCGCCGCCAGTTGCGTTACCGTCATCGCCCCATCGCGAACCAGATGACCCAGCACCGCGACC
>NZ_JAWRYH010001246.1:0-240 GCF_046534675.1 Pseudomonas sp. SIMBA_067
GCCAGTACCGCCTGGATGGTGTCAACGGTATAACCTTCGTCCTGATACCAGGCGCGGAAGCGACCGAGCATAAAGTCGATAACATCATCAACTACGTTGGCATTAGTCAGCTTATCGCCATACAGACGCACCGCTTCTTCGGTCAGCGTTTGCAGATCAAGGTTGAGGTTCTTCTCAACGATAATTCGCAGCACGCCAAGCGCGGCACGACGCAGCGCAAACGGGTCTTTGTCGCCTTTC
>NZ_JAWRYH010001247.1:0-240 GCF_046534675.1 Pseudomonas sp. SIMBA_067
CTTACTGGCCTGTGGGCAGTGTGATTGATATTAAAAATAACGATTTTACCTTAAGTCAGCGCAGTATTAGCCAAGCACTGCCAGCAATTAAAATACCGCCTTTACCAGTTCAGTGTTTTGGCAGCATTTTAACGCAGGCCAAATTACGCTCTTTAACGCAAGCCATGTGCCTTAGCCAAGAACAAACGGCTGTTGGCCAGCAAGATGAGTTTATTATTAGTTTATCTGCCACGCCTGAGT
>NZ_JAWRYH010001248.1:0-240 GCF_046534675.1 Pseudomonas sp. SIMBA_067
GCCGGCAGCAGCGATGAAAGGGGCATGGGCCATGCACGCGACACTGGCGACGTATTGCATGAGCTTCACATCGGGTGCGCTGGGGGATAGGTAATAGTTGGAGATGATCGCGCCTACCGGCTGACCGCCGAACTGGCCGTACTCGGCGCTGTAGATATGCTTGTACAGCCCCGACTGGGTAATTTCCGAGGCGTCTTCAAAATCGTCCAGCAGGTCCGTGCGCGAGACATTCAGCAGTTC
>NZ_JAWRYH010001249.1:0-240 GCF_046534675.1 Pseudomonas sp. SIMBA_067
GAAGAGTACTTAACAACCCTGAGCGCTCCTGTCACTGTTGAGCTTGAACATAAACAAAACGAGCAGTTCTTTGAAGCTAAAATCAGCCCAATGCAAAAAGCCGATGAATATATAGTTGTGATAAGTAACATCACGCAACGAAAGCAGAATCAAGAATCTTTGCATTTAGCGTCATTAGTTTACAACAACAGCAGTGAAGGTATGGCAATCACAGATGAAAATGGCGTTATTTATGATGTG
>NZ_JAWRYH010001250.1:0-240 GCF_046534675.1 Pseudomonas sp. SIMBA_067
CGAACGGTGAATTACGTCATCATCCGCAAGAAATTATGCAAATATGCGAAGAAGTCGCGGCAGTGATCGAGCGCGAAGGGCATCATACTTCAGCGGAAGATTTGCGTTATTACGTGATGCAGGTGATTGATGCCACAGCGGAAAATATCTCGTCGATGTTGCAGGATATCCGCGCGCTGCGCCACACCGAAATCGACTATATCAATGGTTTTCTCTTACGCCGCGCCCGCGCGCATGGGA
>NZ_JAWRYH010001251.1:0-239 GCF_046534675.1 Pseudomonas sp. SIMBA_067
GTCTGTAGCTCAGTTGGTTAGAGCGCACCCCTGATAAGGGTGAGGTCGGCAGTTCAAATCTGCCCAGACCTACCAATTTTGGTTGGAGTGATGAGCACCCCACGCCTCTGGATGAAGAGTGGTGAGGACGGCTCTTCTGCAGTTCAAATCTGCCCAGACCTGCCAATATGCGGGGCCATAGCTCAGCTGGGAGAGCGCCTGCCTTGCACGCAGGAGGTCAGCGGTTCGATCCCGCTTGG
>NZ_JAWRYH010001252.1:0-239 GCF_046534675.1 Pseudomonas sp. SIMBA_067
GCCGGGGCGTTCTGTGTAATTGCCGGGCTGCTGCGCCTGGGCTTCATCACCGAGTTGCTGTCCAAGCCGATCCGCTATGGGTACATGAACGGAATCGCCCTCACGGTGTTGATCAGCCAACTGCCCAAGCTGTTCGGCCTGTCGGTGGACAGCCAAGGACCGCTGCGAGATATCTGGAACCTGATTCAGGCCTTGCTTGCCGGCCAAGGGCATTGGCCAAGCTTCATGGTCGGTGGTGG
>NZ_JAWRYH010001253.1:0-239 GCF_046534675.1 Pseudomonas sp. SIMBA_067
AGGTGCTCAACCGCATGCGGTGAGCCCTGTAGGCGCAACCGTTTTGCACCATCACTCAGGCTGGCGCATCCACCCTTTGGGAGCGGGCGTGCCCGCGAAGAATGCGCCGCGCGGTATGGCACCGGCTACGCCGGTGTTCGCGGCGGTTCGGCGCTCCGACACGCCCGCTGCCACAGTGATCGCGCAAACCTTTGGATTTTAATACGGCAGTCGCTCCCACGAGAAACAGTGTGGCGTGC
>NZ_JAWRYH010001254.1:0-239 GCF_046534675.1 Pseudomonas sp. SIMBA_067
GTTTGTGCTAAATCACCCAACAAAGAGTCGATAAAGTACAAACCTGGTTCAATAGTAAACACTTGGTTTTTCTCAATTAAGCGAGTGCAGCGTAAAAATGGATGACCCTCTGGTGGTGCCTGATGTGCACCGGTTTCATCACGCATAAAGCCACCTACATCATGTACCTGTGCACCTAAATGATGCCCTAAGCCATGAGGAAAGAAGGTTGAGGTAATTTGACGCTCAACAATTTCAGC
>NZ_JAWRYH010000142.1:0-350 GCF_046534675.1 Pseudomonas sp. SIMBA_067
ATTCAAAACCGTCCTCGGCATTCGCTGCCAACAACCTTGGCCCGCTCACCGGGCTGAACGGCACCGCCGTCAACAGCTTGGGGTAATAGCCGATACCGGCGCGCTCACAGGCGTCCGCCCAGCCATGATCGAACACGTACTCGCCGTAGGAGTGCCACTTGCGGTAACTGGGCAAGGCCGCCACCAAGCGATCACCTTCCCAATGCAGCAAGTGCTCAGGCTGCCAACCCGACTGCGCGCCCAGGCTGGCGCTGTCTTCCAACGCACTTAGAAATGCATGCCGCACAAAAGGCTGAGCATGCGGCACCAAGGCGTCCCAGGCATTTGGGGCAATTTCGGACAAGCTGTCC
>NZ_JAWRYH010001255.1:0-239 GCF_046534675.1 Pseudomonas sp. SIMBA_067
TGTTTTCACCTTCAATGGCGACGGCGAAGCGAACTCTTTCGCCGTCATGATATGCCAGTGCGGCGCTTCCTCCTGGCCCGAGAATAATTGAGTCGACCACGCCCGTGCTCACTACCGTTGAATTTTCACCGCTGGCAATGATGTGTACATTGTCGCCGCTGTTGGCAATTCTGGCGTTTGCGCCAAAGCTGGCGATTTGCACCAGGTCACCATTACTGGCGACATGACACCGTTCACCC
>NZ_JAWRYH010001256.1:0-239 GCF_046534675.1 Pseudomonas sp. SIMBA_067
GTTTGTATATTGTTTTTGTGACGTTGCCGCTAATACAATCACTACTACGGGTACAATCAGCAACGGCAAAACAAATAACTTTGCCCTGGTGTAAACAGCGTACAAAGCTAAATAAAGTAATCTTTTTATTTGCTCTCTAACTAACATATTCGCTACCCATTGATTTGCATATTGCTATGCGAAACGTTGCGGCTATTTGCAAAATAAAAATTTACAGCGTAAATAGCCTTCTTTAATGG
>NZ_JAWRYH010001257.1:0-239 GCF_046534675.1 Pseudomonas sp. SIMBA_067
GCTGCGCTATGGTCACCTGCCGATGATCTTCGTCCCGGGCGGGCCGATGCCGTCGGGCATTTCCAACAAACAGAAGGCCGATGTGCGTCAGCGCTATGCCGAAGGCAAGGCCACCCGCGAGGAACTGCTGGAATCGGAGATGAAGTCCTACCACAGCCCCGGCACCTGCACCTTCTACGGCACCGCCAATACCAACCAGTTGCTGATGGAAGTGATGGGCCTGCACTTGCCGGGCGCTT
>NZ_JAWRYH010001258.1:0-239 GCF_046534675.1 Pseudomonas sp. SIMBA_067
TTAGCAATTAAAGGCGGTGACTTATATGTCGGTGAAGTGCACCGTATTATTCGTTTTAAAAATATCGATAAACACCTCAAAAATCCTGAGTATGAAGTGTTTTATAGCGATTTACCCTCAGAGCGTCATCATGGCTGGAAATTTTTGCGTTTTGCACCAAACGGCGAGCTGATAATTCCCGTGGGCGTACCGTGTAATATTTGTGAGGAAGATGCTCGCTTTGGCCGTATTTTTTCGTT
>NZ_JAWRYH010000143.1:0-350 GCF_046534675.1 Pseudomonas sp. SIMBA_067
CTTTTAAGAAGATGTTAAATAAACAGGTATAGTCGGTGAATTATGCATCAAATATGTTAGTAAAGCGAAGGCTTTTCCGCAAAAACAGCCAATTTATCTGATTGATTTAAATAGAATTATTTCACAAATTGAATGCGAGCGATTCTCATTCTGCATCACTCCTTATCGAGCAATAAAATCAGTTTTTCAGCACCATGATAGTGCGCCCGGTCGCTATCCTGCTGGTGCAATCGCCACTGAAGCTGGAGAAATAGCGGTCATCTGATGACGCGCCGGAAATATCACGTTGCCGTCAGAAAAAGATATTTCGATGAGCCATAACAGGTATGGCGTGGATTAAACGCCCGGTG
>NZ_JAWRYH010001259.1:0-239 GCF_046534675.1 Pseudomonas sp. SIMBA_067
CGGCCAAGGCCGGGTCGAGCTCGGCGATCGGCTGCTTCACGAAGAAGTCGGCCTTGCCGCAGACTTCCAGGCGCACCCGCACGTGGTCGCCCAGGTAGATGAACTCGGCCACACGGCCAGAAAAGCGGTTGACGCAGCTTTCACTGTGGCCATTGAGGCGCACACGTTCCGGGCGGATCGACAAGGTCACCGGCTCGCCGGCCTGGCCGACATTCACCGCCAGCGCTTCGACCCGCTCG
>NZ_JAWRYH010001260.1:0-239 GCF_046534675.1 Pseudomonas sp. SIMBA_067
ATTATAAATACCTCATTAGGTGGGTCTTAGCCTTGTGCGCGCGAGGACGCGTACTCTAGCGGCTTCCCAGTTTAAAAATTGGTTTCTCACTTTTTAGTAAACAGTTAAACAAACGTTTTCCCTGAATACAAAAAGGCCGCTGATTATAAGTTAATCAGCGGCCTTTTTCAAGCTTCGTGCTAAAAATTTAAAAGTTTTTAACGCGACGCTTTAAATCAATTACTTATCTTGTTCAACTT
>NZ_JAWRYH010001261.1:0-239 GCF_046534675.1 Pseudomonas sp. SIMBA_067
CTCCCTGGAGCTGCGCCTAAATCTACTACTGTCATTGCTGGACGCAATAACTTATCTCTGTTTTGAATTTCGTCTAATTTGAAAACAGCTCGAGAGCGCCAGCCTTTTTTTTGCGCTTCTTGAACATATTTATCATCAAAATGTTCTTTAAGCCAACGCTGTGAACTGGCTGACTGTTTTTTATTTGTCATAAATTAACACGCAACTAATTAGTAATATTCTCTAGATGGCGTTAGAAT
>NZ_JAWRYH010001262.1:0-239 GCF_046534675.1 Pseudomonas sp. SIMBA_067
GACGGCAAGTTGATGGGCGACACGGCGGCCGCGCTGCTGCTGGAGCGCCTGGCCGGCGGCGAGCAGGCGCAGACCACGGTGGACATCGGCTTCAGCCTGGTGCAGCGTGACAGCACCATGGATACCGCGAGCGAGCGTTAACATTCGCGGTCGCGCAATTAATTTTCCGCATCCCCTTGTCGTCCATTGAGCAATGCGATAGGTTTTTTAGCAGAAATGGTAACGATACCATTTGCTGG
>NZ_JAWRYH010000144.1:0-350 GCF_046534675.1 Pseudomonas sp. SIMBA_067
GCTTTATTCTTGTTCTCGATGGCGAATTTTTACATTAGGATGACTCATTGCAAAACTTTCACCTATAGTTTGCGCTAAATAAACTGAGCGGTGTTGCCCTCCGGTACAGCCTATAGCTATGGTCAAATAGCTGCGGTTATTTCTTTCTAAATGAGGCAGCCATGTTTGTACGAATGTTTGAATTTGCCATGTAAATTTTTGTACTATGCTGTGGCTGGCTAGGTAGTCTTTTACTGGTTGATCTAGCCCTGTGAGTGGCTTAAGTTCAGGCTCCCAATGCGGGTTTGGTAAAAAGCGAGCGTCAAATACATAATCTGCTTCTTTGGGTATACCGTGCTTAAAACCAAATG
>NZ_JAWRYH010001263.1:0-239 GCF_046534675.1 Pseudomonas sp. SIMBA_067
GGGGTACCGGTAAGGGTGGTGCCGTCGGCATCGATGGCCAGGTCGCTCGGGCTGGCTGGCGCGGTGGTCTGTGGCAGATCGTATTCAAAGCCAACCGAAGCGTTACCGCTCGGGTCGGTCTGCACCAGGCTCAAGTGTTCGCCAGGTTGTACGGCAGGGTCGAGGTCGATCAGGAAGGTGCCGTTGGCCAATACGGTGCCGGTGCCAATCACATTGCCGTTGGCGTCGCGCACTTCAAC
>NZ_JAWRYH010001264.1:0-239 GCF_046534675.1 Pseudomonas sp. SIMBA_067
CGTTTCTGAGAACGACCAGGTTTCGACCCAGGTCTCAGAAACGATTCATTCCCGTTCCTATACTCATATCATTCGTAATATCGTTAACGATCCGTCTGTTGTGTTTGACGATATCGTCACCAACGAGCAGATCCAGAAACGTGCGGAAGGGATCTCCAGCTATTACGATGAGCTGATCGAAATGACCAGCTACTGGCATCTGCTGGGCGAAGGTACCCACACCGTTAACGGTAAAACTG
>NZ_JAWRYH010001265.1:0-239 GCF_046534675.1 Pseudomonas sp. SIMBA_067
GGTTTTACGTAAAGCCGTCTAATTTCGCCATACCAGCTACCATCAAATTGCTTTACTATTGCGCCACAGGCAACTATTCCGTCTTGATTTTTTAACCCTACAGCGTAAACGCTCGTTTGACCAAGCTCATTAACTGTAAGCGCTTGTGAAGTTGCTACGGGATATAATGAACTAATAAGTCGATCTATATCAGCAAATACGTTGATCACATCCTGATCACAAGGGTCTAAGTCGACTAA
>NZ_JAWRYH010001266.1:0-239 GCF_046534675.1 Pseudomonas sp. SIMBA_067
GGCTTTGCCTAAAGCCGTAAAATCGCGCGTAGCTGAGGTGGTAAGTCAGCAATGGGGTAGCCATTTAATTAGAAGTTGGAATGATCACCAATGGATTGATTTACCAACTCAGGTAGGAGAGAAAATAGCGCCGATTATTGGCGCAGCAAAAGGCCAAGTGATTTGTTGTGACTCTATTTCAGTTAACTTATTTAAACTGTTAAGTAGTGCATTATCGTTAAACCCTGAGCGAAATGTGG
>NZ_JAWRYH010001267.1:0-239 GCF_046534675.1 Pseudomonas sp. SIMBA_067
AACATGTCCCCTCCGCTGCGCCATATTGAAACTTCGCCCACGCCACCGGCTTCGGCCGACGTCGTCGTGATCGGCGGCGGCATCATCGGCGTCTTCACCGCCTACTACCTCGCCCGGCGCGGGGTGTCGGTCGCGCTGGTCGAGAAGGGCCGCATCGGCGCCGAGCAGTCGAGCCGCAACTGGGGCTGGTGCCGGCAGCAGAACCGCGACGCGCGCGAGTTGCCGATGGCGAGCAAGAG
>NZ_JAWRYH010001268.1:0-238 GCF_046534675.1 Pseudomonas sp. SIMBA_067
TTGCCACTACCACGCGCCTGCTGGTCGAACACCTGCAACTGTCGAGTTGCGCCTACGCGGTGATGGAGCCCGACGAGGACGGTTTCACCATCTGCGGTGACGCCGTGGCGCCAGGCTCGCCGCATCTGTTGGGCCGCTATCGGTTGGAGGATTTCGGCAAGCTGGCGGTCGGCCGCCTGCGCAGTGGCCTGCCGTTGGTCATCCGGGACAACCTGAGCGAGCTGTCCCCGGAGGAAGC
>NZ_JAWRYH010001269.1:0-238 GCF_046534675.1 Pseudomonas sp. SIMBA_067
CATCGAAACGCGAGATTAAACTCCTGACAAAACACGCCCCAGAAACGCACTTCTGTTGGCGTAGTCTGGGTTATTGCGCACGTAGGTTTAAAACGTAAATTGTAACAACGTGCGCTTTGTTTATGCCGGATGCGGCGTGTACGCCTTATCCGGCCTACGGTCAGGTTCCCGTAGGCATGATAAGACGCGTAAGCGTCGCATCAGGCAATGAATACCCAATGCGACCAGCTTCTTATAT
>NZ_JAWRYH010001270.1:0-238 GCF_046534675.1 Pseudomonas sp. SIMBA_067
GTTGTTGACCGAGACGAAGTCGTCGTCCGGGCCGGCCAGCTCGCGGGCGTGGCCGAACGAGTTGTACGGGGTCGCCGGGATGCTGCCGACGCCGTCCGTGGTCAAGCGCACGACCTGCTCCAGGTCGAAGACCAGCGGGAAGCCCACGACGAAGGCTTCAGTCGCCAGTTCGGTCAGCTGCTCGGTCACCTGCGGCACCCCGTCCATCCACTGCTCTGCGCTGCTCTACAGAAGAGAC
>NZ_JAWRYH010001271.1:0-238 GCF_046534675.1 Pseudomonas sp. SIMBA_067
GCTTCGCGAACTTTTTCTACGTCGCTACCTGCACCAGAAGTACCGGTGGAGTAGGAGAGCATAGCAACGCGCGGTTCGATACCGAAGGCCGCAGCGGAATCAGCGGACTGAATCGCGATTTCTGCCAGCTGTTCAGCGGTCGGATCCGGGTTGATCGCACAGTCACCGTAAACGTAAACCTGTTCCGGCAGCAGCATGAAGAACACGGAAGATACCAGGGAGCTGCCCGGTGCAGTTT
>NZ_JAWRYH010001272.1:0-238 GCF_046534675.1 Pseudomonas sp. SIMBA_067
CGGGTGAAGCGACCGATAAGACTATCGCCTCCCTGACTCCACACCTGGATAAAGGCGACATCCTGATCGATGGCGGTAACACCTTCTATAAAGATACTATCCGTCGTAACAAAGAGCTTTCTGACCAGGGCTTCAACTTCATCGGTACCGGTGTCTCCGGTGGTGAAGAGGGCGCACTGAAAGGCCCATCTATCATGCCTGGCGGTCAGAAAGAAGCCTACGAACTGGTTGCACCGAT
>NZ_JAWRYH010001273.1:0-238 GCF_046534675.1 Pseudomonas sp. SIMBA_067
TGTCGGCTACTTCATCGGCAGCCCGGGCATGAACCTGATCGAGGTGCGTGCCGAAGCCGACGGGGTGGCGTTTGGTGATGTCCACCTGGCGCTGCCCGATGGCCTGCGCGAACGGCTGGCGGCAACGGCAGGCGGGCGCTTGCAAGTGGGCATCCGACCAGAATTCGTGCAGCTGTGGGACAGCCCGTTCGATGGCGCCATCCCCGCACGCGTGCTGGATATCGAAGACCTGGGCACC
>NZ_JAWRYH010001274.1:0-238 GCF_046534675.1 Pseudomonas sp. SIMBA_067
CCTGCCTTTTTGCTCGCGCAAATCACCCAGGGTCGCCTCCAGGCTGATGAAAAACTCCCGCACGATGGGCGCCAGCGCAGCCCCCGCTGCCGTGAGGCGTAACGCCTTGCCACGTTCAAACAACTGCACGCCCCAAAGGGCCTCAAGATGCCTGAGCTGGTGGCTGACCGCGCTTTGAGTCACATGTAGCTCCTGTGCGGCCGACGTAAAGGTCAAGTGCCGGGTGGCAACTTCAAAT
>NZ_JAWRYH010001275.1:0-238 GCF_046534675.1 Pseudomonas sp. SIMBA_067
GTCGCACCGCCAAACTGGGCGCTTAATGTGCCTGGAAATTATACATTCAACCAAAGTGATAGCTTCAATTATGCGAAGTCTTTAACTAACCCACAACGAGAGCCTCAATGGTCAAAAGTTTACTATGATGAAGTTTGGAATAAATGGGTAGTCAGTTTAATTGTTCCCATTTATCAAGATGATGAGTTTTTAGGGGTTACCGGTAGCGATATTTCACTAAACTCACTCATATCGCAAT
>NZ_JAWRYH010001276.1:0-238 GCF_046534675.1 Pseudomonas sp. SIMBA_067
GACGTTACGCCAGTGAAGGTGGCGGTGCGGGCACGCTGGATGTCACCGGCCCGCTGGGCAACGGCTTCGCCTTCCGGCTGATCGCCGAAAAGCAGAATCAGGATTACTGGCGCAACTTTGGCAGTGAAGAGCACACACTGCTGGCACCCTCTCTGCAATGGTATGGCGAGCAGGCAAGTTTTCTGATCAGCTATGCCGACTACCGCTATGACATTCCCTACGATCGCGGCACGGCCTT
>NZ_JAWRYH010001277.1:0-238 GCF_046534675.1 Pseudomonas sp. SIMBA_067
GTTTCAGTTTGAGATGTGGACCCCACGGGCCATCACAGCCGCGACCTTCACGGATTTCAATCATCATTGAGCGCGCCACCACGTCGCGGCCCGCCAGATCTTTGGCGTTCGGCGCATAACGCTCCATGAAGCGTTCGCCATGTTTGTTCAGCAGATAGCCGCCTTCACCACGGCAGCCTTCGGTGACCAGCACGCCCGCACCGGCGATACCGGTTGGGTGGAACTGCCACATCTCCAT
>NZ_JAWRYH010001278.1:0-238 GCF_046534675.1 Pseudomonas sp. SIMBA_067
GCCATTGCCGTAGCTGAGTATGTAATAAGTAGCTTATTTGCATTAAGCCAAGAAAATGCCAGTCCGTTAAGTGGTAAAACAATCGGTATTGTGGGTGTAGGTAATATTGGCAGTTGTTTAGCGCAAAAGTTAAAAGCACTGAACGTTAATTTACTATTGTGCGATCCAATTAAGCATGAGCAAGGGCTATTAACCGAGCATGTTGAGCTTGATGAGCTATTAGCGCAGTCAGATATTG
>NZ_JAWRYH010001279.1:0-238 GCF_046534675.1 Pseudomonas sp. SIMBA_067
GCTGTATGTGAACGCCGTGCGTGGCGTGATGAACGAAGCCTGGCGCATGAGCCTGATCAGCCAGGATCATCTGCTCAAGATGCGTTCAGTCAAGGCCGCCTCCGGCACGCGCCTGGGGCAGGGGCGCAACCTGCGCCGCACGTTGATCCGCGAACTCATGGAAGTCTGCGCCGCCGACCCACGCCCTCAGGGCCTGCGCGACGCCGCCGTCATCGGCATTCTGTATGGCTCAGGCATG
>NZ_JAWRYH010001280.1:0-238 GCF_046534675.1 Pseudomonas sp. SIMBA_067
GCAAAGCGGCACTGGCAGGGATGGGAGCCGCGATCGTTTCGTCCTGGGCGGTGCAGGAAGATCTGGCGGATGGCGGCCTGGTTCAGCTGATGCCTGCGTGGCAGGCACCGCCGCTGCCGGTGTGGCTGACCTATCCCTGGGCGAGTTACTACCCGGCCAGGCTGCAACACTTTTTTGCCATGATCAAAGAGGTGATGCCGCAGCTGGCGGGCACGCGTCCGGCCTCACAGCCAGCGGG
>NZ_JAWRYH010001281.1:0-238 GCF_046534675.1 Pseudomonas sp. SIMBA_067
CATGCAACGCGCTGCTCTGCGCTCATGTCAGCCAGCAAACCGTTCGCATCAGCTAACATAGCCTGTTGGCTTTGCTTATCTAGCTGTAATATGTTTTTAAATTCACTCATGGTCAACTTTAAACCTCACCAGCGCTTTGCGCTGCTTTTAAATTATGCGTAAAAATCGGTAACGGATACTTTTACTTCTGCAACAATACCTTTGCGAATAACAAAATCACCAAAACATTCGCCATCAT
>NZ_JAWRYH010001282.1:0-238 GCF_046534675.1 Pseudomonas sp. SIMBA_067
TTCGACATGTTCACCCTGGGCCGCTTTCGCCATCAGTTCAATAAAACTCGGATGTACCAGCACACCCGCGATGGCAATCGCCAGCGACATATTGGTTTTAAATTTGATGGCGGCAGATGCCGCGACCATCAGCGGCAGGAAGAAGAAAGCACCGTCACCAATCACATTCAGAATGGTTAAGGTCGGCGATCCTTTTGTCAGCACGCCGCTCATCTCGAGGATCATCGCCAGCAGTTTG
>NZ_JAWRYH010001283.1:0-238 GCF_046534675.1 Pseudomonas sp. SIMBA_067
CTCGACCAATTCGGCTTAATGCATAGGTTACTTCAGGGAAAGCCATTAGTTTTTCTTCTAGAATTGGTGCCACAGTGAGCGCGGTATCTAAACTGGAAGAAGGTGCAAGCGTTGCTCTTAAGTTTATCGTCCCTTCTTCTAACTCAGGTACAAATTCAGTACCAATTAATGGAACTAATGCAAAGGCAGAGAAAACTAATATAAGTGCGGCTGAAATGACTAATTTGGTGCGTTTTAG
>NZ_JAWRYH010001284.1:0-238 GCF_046534675.1 Pseudomonas sp. SIMBA_067
GGTGCCAGCTTGACCCGGCGCTGCCCCGGCAGGTACTGCCAGGCGCTGCGTGGCTGCACCAGCGGGTTGGCGGCATCGCGCAGCATCATGGCTTCGCCGGCACGGCGCGCAGGCCCGGTGTACACCAGCTTCATCTGGTAATAGGTGTCCTTGGCACCGATCGGCTTGGCCATGTCTTCGTAGATCGGGTAGCTGATATTGGCCTGGCCGGTGGTCGACAGTGACGCTTTGCCGGCGG
>NZ_JAWRYH010001285.1:0-238 GCF_046534675.1 Pseudomonas sp. SIMBA_067
CGTTAATATGCGAACCACGGTTAGTTTGGTTTGGAAAATTAATATTAACCGCATCTGCCCACGGTTTTTGCGCTTCATCTTGCAACATTTTACCTAAGTAGTAACTGTTACCTAAAGCTAAATTACATAAACCTTCTTTAACGGCTTTCACTTGCGCACGATCATTTCCCTGCGGCTTACGCGCTAAATTAGCTTTTACACCTTCCAGCCATGTTTTAGTCTGGACTTCACCATGATG
>NZ_JAWRYH010001286.1:0-238 GCF_046534675.1 Pseudomonas sp. SIMBA_067
TCCATTTGTGTAGTGGCATTAGTAACTATTAATGGGTTTTGAAAGCTGCCACCTAAATTACTGTTATCTCCAATTAGCGTAGCGCCTTTATCGAGAGCATCTTTAATCAGTTGTTGCACTTTCTCTTTTGCTTTGGGATAAATAAGCGGGCCTATATCGGCATTTTCATCAAAACCGTTTGCAACGTTGAGCGCAGCGACTTTGGGTGTAATTTTTTCAAGCACTTCATTTAATATAC
>NZ_JAWRYH010001287.1:0-238 GCF_046534675.1 Pseudomonas sp. SIMBA_067
GGCTGTCGCTGAGCACCAGCCGCGCTA
Source organism: Pseudomonas sp. SIMBA_067 (assembly GCF_046534675.1). Taxonomy (NCBI): domain Bacteria; kingdom Pseudomonadati; phylum Pseudomonadota; class Gammaproteobacteria; order Pseudomonadales; family Pseudomonadaceae; genus Pseudomonas; species Pseudomonas sp. SIMBA_067. Next base: position 28 of record NZ_JAWRYH010001287.1, read on the forward strand.
CCGAAAGGGTCAGGGTGCGGTCCTCTGCCGACAGCTGCTGTGCGGGGCGCACAAAGATGCCCCCGGGGCGGTCGAGCAGCGCCGCCTCGCTGCCGGAGGTGACGATGCCCATGATCAGATCCTGCAATTGCTGGCGGTAACCGGCCTGGTCTTCGTTCCAGATCACCAGGTCCAGCGCCAGGCCCTTCTGTCGCCAATAGGCATGGGCAAG
>NZ_JAWRYH010001288.1:0-238 GCF_046534675.1 Pseudomonas sp. SIMBA_067
TGTAGCAGATGGCTTGGCAACAGGTGGTTCACTGCCACCAAACAGGCGCGCAATCATGAAGTCGCGCCCATTAAAAGCTGTTGGGTTCGGGATGGGAGCAGACGCTCGCTGTGTTGACTGCAACTCTTCCCATGCCGCGCGTCGCTCATTGATGGTGAAAGAACCACCCTCGTCATGGGCAATCAAGCTAAGTTGCTCACGTACGAGGCCTTTAAAGGGATTGCTGTCGACTCCATTG
>NZ_JAWRYH010001289.1:0-238 GCF_046534675.1 Pseudomonas sp. SIMBA_067
GGTGCTGTTCAAACTGCAGGGAAAGCAGACGTCCGACTTCACTGGAGAGCCCCATCAGCAGTACCCCTGACGTGGGCTTGTCGAGACGATGCGCCGTAAACACATGCTGCCCAATCTGATCACGAACGGTCTGCATCACAAACACCGTTTCATGGCGATCCAGCCAGCTGCGATGAACCAGCCAGCCGCTGGGCTTGTTGACGGCAACCAGCCACTCATCCTGATAGAGTATCTCCAG
>NZ_JAWRYH010001290.1:0-238 GCF_046534675.1 Pseudomonas sp. SIMBA_067
GTCATGAGCTATCTGACGTCGGGCATTCCCGACCGTCCCGCGCGTTTTATTACCGCCCTGGCGGAATTTTATGGCAGGCCTTCATTAACAGCATCGCAGTTTCCCTGGCCGGACGATCTGTGATGCAGAAAGGCATTATTAAAAGAGGAATTGAGATGATCGCAGAATTTGAAGCGCGTATTCTGGCCCTGATTGACGACATGGTCGAGCATGCCAGTGACGATGAGCTGTTCGCCAG
>NZ_JAWRYH010000145.1:0-349 GCF_046534675.1 Pseudomonas sp. SIMBA_067
ACCGTAGCGGCGAATAACGCCCAACCGCTAACCCAAGATCAATGCTTACGCGCGCTGCATCACTTACGTGTTCAATCCACCAGCAAAACTGCACCACAGGCGAAATAATCTCATCTTTGCTAATGCGAGGCTGGAGCCATCCAGCCTGAAATGACTGATAACGTGATCGTTGGTCATGCCGGATGCGGCGTAAACGCCTTATCCGACCTACGGTTCTACCCCTGCGTAGGCCTGATAAGACGCGCCAGCGTCGCATCCGACATAAATAAAGCGCACTTTTCTAACAACCTGTGGGGGGGATATCGCCGCTTTATTTCAGGCGCTTACCCGCTTCATCAACCACTTTCTC
>NZ_JAWRYH010001291.1:0-238 GCF_046534675.1 Pseudomonas sp. SIMBA_067
GAGGTAATCGATGCGGGCGAACCACTCCGCCGGCAAGGGGCCGGTGGCAGGCGCCGGGTTAAGAATGACCTGCTTGCCCAGCTCACGCGCCCTGGCCAAGGTCCAGGCCACGGTGTCCACCGGCACCTCAAGCTGGCAGATGACCACCTCGGCCGCTTGCAACAGTGCATCGAAGCGCTGTACCGACTGTGGCGTCAGCAGGCCGTTGCCGCCGGGGATGATGACGATGCAGTTCTGG
>NZ_JAWRYH010001292.1:0-238 GCF_046534675.1 Pseudomonas sp. SIMBA_067
TTTGAATTTAGCTGGCCATGGCTGTTTTTATTACTGCCGCTTCCTTTAACGTTACTGCTATTAAAACCCGCAGCAAGTAATGCAACGACACGTTTACGCATCCCAAGTTTTGCATCGCATAATTTAAATAATCAACATGTAGAGCCCAGTGCACGTAAGTTAAACACTCTTGAATGGTTGCTATGGGCATTATTAGTAACAGCATCGGCTAACCCTACTTGGTTAGATGAGCCTATAT
>NZ_JAWRYH010001293.1:0-238 GCF_046534675.1 Pseudomonas sp. SIMBA_067
TCCCGAACAGCGCCTCGCCCTGTCCGAAGGCTCACCGCATGCAAGCGTGACATTGGACAGTCTGGTGCTTGATCGGGACCGCGTCACTGCCGCGACCCCGGCCGGTGCCTTTCAGATGATGATCAAATGGTTGGAGAAATGCGCGGGCCGTACCCTTGCAGACGCCGTCATCGATTTACTTGATTACGATCAATCGCGAATCCGCAGTATAGAAACCACCCACACTAAAAAGCTGACT
>NZ_JAWRYH010001294.1:0-238 GCF_046534675.1 Pseudomonas sp. SIMBA_067
GAACCCGGCCTTGATCAGGTTACGCTTTTCACCCTCTGCCAGTGAGATATTGCTGAACATTGTTACGATTGTTTCACGCGCCATGTTGTGTTCCTCGGTGATGGATTCGGACGGCTCTGAATAGGGTGTTCGGGTCAGGTGAGCGTGCTGTTTGCGCAGGGAGACGACCTGTTCTGTCGCTTCCTCACTGACAACTTTGCGGATATGCCACTCCTCTTTCAGCACCAGATGACGAACG
>NZ_JAWRYH010001295.1:0-238 GCF_046534675.1 Pseudomonas sp. SIMBA_067
GAAGTTTAGTTCCTTCAAACTGGGCTACTGATTTGTGAGACTTAATAATATCAATAGTGCTTGAGTTTACTAATGGACGGCCGTAAACAGCGATTTCAATACCACGATTACGGTACAATTTACCAATAATTGGTTGCATGCTTTCAGCGTAATCTTGACGTTCTTGCCAGCTACTTGTGTATTCTAACTCGTGAGATGAGGTCATTTTTTTTACCTAATTAAACAATTTTGGACGGAT
>NZ_JAWRYH010001296.1:0-238 GCF_046534675.1 Pseudomonas sp. SIMBA_067
GCCAGCACGTCTGCCCACAGATAGCTGTAGTAACCCGCCGCATAGCCACCGGCAAAGATGTGGCTGAAAGCGTGCGGGAAACGGCCCCATTCCGGACCCGGAACCACTGCCACGCGGCTTTTTACTTCGCGCAGGGTTTCCAGAATCTGAGCACCTTTCTCCGGATTAAACTCGGTATGCAGGCGGAAATCGAACAGGCCGAACTCCAGCTGACGCAGGATAAACAGCGCAGCCTGAT
>NZ_JAWRYH010000020.1:0-35151 GCF_046534675.1 Pseudomonas sp. SIMBA_067
ACAAGCGTATCGCCGTGAAACGGGGTAATGATCTGCCAACACCGAAAGCGGCTCCAGCCTCTATGCGTGGATTGGCGTTTATCCCCACTGGGACGCAGTGTGGCTCACAGACGCTGACAGCCTGCAAACTCCTTGTAGGAGCAGCCTTGTGCTGCGAAGAGGCCGGTTCAGGCGATGCATCAGTGTCGCTCGTACCGGCCTCTTCGCAGCACAAGGCTGCTCCTGCAGGTGAGGCGTTTACCGCGGTCTACGCCGTGCCAGGCAGGCATAACCCAGGCCCAGCACGCTGACCGCCAGTACGCCCAGCAACACCATCAACTCGCGGCTGTAGCGGGCCACGGTGGCTGGAAAACCGATGACCTCGTGGTACACCTGCACATTGGCCACTCCGTCGGCGTGGCTGATGCTGACCCCGCCCTGGCGAATCTGCAAATAGTCTGCATCGAAATAGACCCAGACCTTGCACGTGCCACCCGGCTCGATGGCCGGGATGTCCACCTGCGCGGTAGCGGTCTCCAGCAGGGTGTCGTTGCCGGCAGCATCACGCACCTGCACCAGGCCCTTGGCTGGCAGACGGATCTTTACCTCCCGTACCGGCGCGTCACCACTGTTGCGCAGTTCGATAAGCAAGCCGGTACGGTGATCGACCAGGCCGGCCTCGAAGGGCTTGGCGAACAACTGCGCATAGGGTGCCTGGGCCATCTCAATCAGGCGTTCGACCTGATCGTGGCTTAGACCGCCCTGGCCGATACTGTTGATACGCCCCTGCAACTGCTCATACTTGAGTTGCTCGCTGGCTTTGCTTATGCGCTCGCTGAACTGGGTGGGATAGGTGAGGTAGGCATAGGTCAGTGACGCCTCCAGGCGCGGGCTGCTCCTGAGCAACACGTAGGCGGTCAAAAGCACCATCAGGCCTAAAAGCACGGCTACGAGGAGTTTCCCCACCTTGTCCCAGCTCAATGCAAACTTCCTTCTGTGGTGATACAGACGATTCAAACCGCCCAAGGGTGCCAAGTTAAAGGCCCCCAGGCAAGCTTGACTAGGGTTCGCGCTCACCTTCACGCGCCTGACGCACCTGCTGCAGCTGGCCATCGATCAGTGCCTTGGCCATGCCGGCCAGATAGAACGTGGCCTGCATCATCACCTTGCGGTCGGCTGGCCTGTCGATGGCCTTGCGGGTAATTTCAGTGATGCAGCCCATGATGCCCGAGGCCTCCGTCAGCGCGGTCCTCATTGGCAGCTGCGGTTTCATCTGCACCAGTTCGGCATCGGCGTTGCCAAACCGGCTCGCTGCAGGCACGACATTGAGCTTGCTGCTTTTCGGGGTGTCGTTGTCCATGTCCATTCCTCGGGGTTATGAGCATCCCCAGCCTAGGACGCCACCTCCCCCATCACAATGACCAGCAGGATGGAAAGAACCACTTTCAGAAATGGACTACACGAACCCCATGAAATGGGCGCTCTGCCACCGATCAGCCCCTTGACCGGCACCTGCCAGTGTCGGACGATCAACCTCCCCCACACCAGGACGAACACCATGCTACGGATACTGGGCAGAGCTTCTTCCATCAATGTGCGAAAAGTCCTGTGGGCCTGCGCCGAATTCGAGGTCGCATTCGAGCGCGAAGACTGGGGCGCTGGCTTCAAGGCCACTGACAGCGCGGAGTTCCTGGCATTGAACCCCAACGCCATGATCCCGGTGATCCAGGATGGCGACTTCACCTTGTGGGAGTCCAACAGCATCATCCGCTACCTGGCCAACCGCTACGGTGCCACCGCGTTCTACCCCGACGATGCCCAGGCGCGGGCCAGGATCGACCAGTGGATCGACTGGCAGGCCTCGGACCTGAACCGCTCGTGGAGCTACGCATTCATGTCACTGGTCAGGCACTCCCCCTCCCACCAGGACCCGCAAGCACTGGCCGCCGGTTGCGCCGAATGGTCGCGCTACATGCATATCCTCGACCGCCAACTGGCCAGCACCGGTGCCTACGTAGCCGGCAGCCAGTTCACCCTGGCCGATATCCCTATCGGCCTCTCGGTCAACCGCTGGTTCGAAACGCCGTTCGAGCACCCGCACCTGCCAGCGGTGCGCGATTATTACGAACGCCTGAGCGAACGCCCGGCCTATCACCTGCACGGTCGTAACGGTACGCCGTAACGTACAACACTGGTTTCACTGCCGGGCATTGGGTAATAATGCGAGTCATTACCATTAGTGCGCGAACACGGAAGAGTGGCATGCCCGGCAGCAGACACCCCATCGAGCATCTTTACGTCGAGCACCACGGCTGGCTGCAAGGCTGGCTGCGCCATCGGCTGAACAGTGCAGCGGATGCTGCCGACCTTGCCCACGACACCTTTGTCCGGGTACTGCAAAGGCGCCAGGCAAAGGCGCTGTTGGAGCCACGTGCCTATTTGCGCACGATCGCCCGCGGGCTGGTCATCGACCTGTGGCGCCATCGCGACATCGAGCGGGCCTGGCTGGAGACGCTGGCGCAGCTGCCCGAGGCCCAAGTGCCATCACCGGAGACCAGTGCCCTGGCCATCGAGGCACTGGTGGCCATCGACCGGCTGCTTGACGCGCTGCCCGCACGCACACGCACCATCTTCCTGCTGGCACAACTGGATGGCATGCCCTGCCCGCGCATTGCCGAACAGCTGGGGGTGTCGCTGTCCACCGTGGAACGAGACCTCAGCAAAGCCTTGCGCCATTGCTATCAGCTTGTCTTCGAAAGCACGCCATGAGCACCAGCACACTGCCGGCGCTACCCGGCGCAACAGTAGACCAGGCCATCGAATGGTCGATCCGTCTCACCTACAACCGGCCCGACCCTGCTACCCGGGCGGCCTTCCAGGCCTGGCTGGCGGATGACGAAACCCACCGGCTGGCCTGGGCGCGCATGCAGAGCCTGAGCGGGCACTTTGCCGGTGTGCCGAGCGGGCTGGCGCGCCAGGCGCTGGAAAAACTGCCTGAAGCCCGCCTGCAACGGCGCCAGGTGCTGAAACTGCTGGCGCTGTTCGCGGCAGTCGGCACCACCGCCTGGGGGAGCCGCGAAACCGCGCCTTGGCAGCGGCTGATGGCCGACTACAGCACCCGTGTCGGCGAACATCAGCGCTGGACCCTGGCTGATGGTAGCCAGTTGGAGCTAAATACCGACAGCGCCGTACGTGTGTATTTCGATGCCCGGCACCGGCGCATCGAACTGCTGCGCGGCGAGCTGTACCTGGTCAGTGGTGCCGACAGTGCCAGCCTGCAACAGCGCCCATTGCAGGTCACCACCACCTTTGCCACGTTCACCGCCCACGGCAGCCGCTGCAACATACGTCAGTACGCCGACGCCTGCCGCCTGGGCGTTGCCGAAGGCACCGTGAACATACAGCCACGCTCGGGTACCGATGCCGTTGCCCAACCCGGAGAAACCTGGCGGGTAACCCGTGACAACGCGCTGCGCCTGCCCGGCAACGCCGAAGACGCCGCCGCCTGGCGCGACGGCCTGCTGACCGCGAGGGCGATGCCGCTGGCCGAACTGCTTGACGAGCTCGGCCGTTATCGCAACGGCTACCTTGGCTGCGACCCACAGGTTGCGAAACGTACTATCAGCGGTAATTTCAACCTCACCGACACCGACGCCACCCTGGCCTTCATCGCCCAGACCCACGGCTTGCGCGTACAGGCAATGACGCGTTACTGGGTGCGCCTGAGCGCCTGAAACAACCCGGCAAAAAAAGTGCTCGCCGGGTGAAGGGGTTTGCAATCTCGCCCGGCATACACAGCAGAACACTCAAATTGCCAACGAGAACCCCACGTGACCCGACCCGCCCCCTTGCGCCTCGCCATCCGCCAAGCCCTGTTCTGCACCAGCCTTGGCCTGGCTACGCTGCCCTTGGCCCATGCCACCGACAGCGCCAGCACCGCCACCCGCTACGACCTGGCCATCCCGGCCGGTTCGCTGGATGCAGCCCTGATTGCCCTCAGCCGCAGCACCGGCCTGAACATTGCCTTTACCCCGGGTGACCTGGCCGGCAAATACAGCGCCGGGCTGCGCGGCAGTTTCAGCCGCCAACAAGCCCTGCAGCAGTTACTGGTCGGCAGCGGCCTGCAAGCCATGCCGCAGGACAGCGGCTACCGCCTGATCCCGGCCAGCGAACCGCTGCCATTGGGTGCTGTGGCACTGGACCCGACCAACGTGACCGGCACTGCCAACCTCGGCGAGCAGACCGAGAACACCGGTTCCTACACCACAGGCGCCATCAGCACAGGCGGCAAGACACCACGCAGCCTGCGCGAAACCCCGCAGTCGGTGAGTGTTATGACCCACCAGCGCATGGATGACCAGCACCTCACCAGCCTGACCCAGGTGCTGGACCAGACCACCGGCATCACCGTGGTCGGCGGCAACGACACGAAAAACCAGATTTACTCGCGTGGCTTCGTCATCCGCAGTATCCAGACCGACGGCGGCGCACCGATGCTGCGCAACGAAGCCTTCGACACCCTGCCCGACATGACCGCGTACGACCACGTCGAGGTTTTACGTGGCTCCGATGGTTTGTTCGGCGGCACTGGCGACCCGGGCGGCAGCATCAACCTGGTGCGCAAGCGCGCCTTGCCGTTCAACCAGCTGAGCATCAGCCAGTCGGCCGGCAGCTGGGACAACTACCGCTCCGAAGTCGACCTGACTGGCCCGCTGGGGTTCGACGGTGCACTTCGCGGCCGCGTGGCGATGTCGTTCGAGGACAAGAAATACTTCTACGACAATGCCGACAGCGAGAAGCACGTGATCTTCGGCACCCTGGAGGCAGACCTGAGCCCGGCCACCCTGGTGAGCATCGGCGGCACCTATGAATGGCGAGACATGGACGGTTACTGGGACCGGGGCCTGGTGCGCTACAAGGACGGCACCGAAATCGGCACCTCGCGCAGCCGCTCGCTGGCCGCCGACTGGTCCGCGAACAACTACAAGCGCACCGAGTACTTCGCCAAGGTCGAGCACGCGCTGGACGACAATTGGAAGCTCAAGGCCAGCTACACCAAAAGCAAGTTCGATTCGACCCAGGACATTGGCGAAGTGAGCGCCGCCGTCGACCCGAACACCAACCAGACCACTTTCAAGCGTTTCATCCGCGGTTACAACAACCAGCAGGACTTGTTCGATGCCAACCTGTCCGGCACCTTCGAAGCCTTTGGCCTGACCCACGAACTGCTGGTCGGCGCCGACTATGAAGAAGTGATGCGCAGCTACTCCGACGACAGCGACCTGTCGCAAGTAAGCGACATCAACGTGCCCTTCGACATCACCACAGGTGACGCCGGCGCCATGCCCAAGCCGCGCACACCCCCCAGCTACTACTACAATCCCGACTGGAACCAGCGCAAATCCGGTGCATATGCCACCTTCAAGGCGCAGCTTGCCAAGCCACTGCACCTGACCTTGGGCGCACGCTACTCCGACTACCGTGACAACACCCGCACCGTGGTCCCGGTCTTCAACAATGCCGACACCCGGGTCAAGGAAAGCAACCGCGGCGTCATCACCCCGTTTGGCGCGCTGGTGCTCGACCTGAACCGGCAGTGGTCGCTGTACACCAGCTATGCCGAGATCTTCCAGCCGCAAACCGCCTTCAAGTCCCCCAGCAGCCAGCCACTGGACCCGATCGAGGGCGAAACCTACGAGTTCGGTACCAAAGGCGAGTTGCTCGATGGGCGCCTCAACCTGTCCAGCGCGCTTTACTACACCAAGCGTCTGAACGAAGCGGTGAGCACTGGCCAAGGTTTCTACAGCGCCTCTGGCGAGGTGATCAGCAAGGGTATCGACAGCGAGATTTCCGGTGAGCTGGCCCCCGGTTGGCAAGCCATGGCCGGCTACACCTTCAACATCAACAGGCAACGTGTTGCCGGCAATGCCGCCAACAACGGCACGCCGATGAGCACGCAAACACCCAAGCACCTGTTCAAGTTCTTTACCACCTACCAACTGCCCGGCGAGTTCGAGCGCTGGAAGGTCGGCCTGGGTGCCACCATCCAGAGCGACAGCTACAAGAGTGGCTTCATCCAGCGCCGCCTGCCCGACGGTGGGCTCAGCCAGCAAGACCCGTATGCGTTCCGCCAGGCCGGTTATGCGGTGTGGAACGGCTTGGTCGAGTACCGCATCGATGAACACTGGACGGCCACGCTGAATGGCAACAACCTCTTCGACAAGGCCTACTACCAGACCGTGGATGCCAGCGATACCGGCAACTGGTACGGCGCGCCGCGCAACTACATGCTGACCTTGCGCGGCAAGTTCTGAGGTGTGTCGAGGGGTTCCACCTGCAAGATCCTGGGGCTGCTTTGCAGCCCTATCGCGACACAAGGCCTCTCCCACAACAGATCGCATTCCCCTGTAGGAGCGGCCTTGTGCCGCGATAGGGGCGCACAGCGCCCCCGGCGATCTCGGCTTGTTACACCACAACCTGCCCCGCCGCTGCCACCACCCGCCCACGCCAGGCAAACAGCAACACCATCACCAACCCCAGCGCCGCCATCGCCGCGCCCGCCAGGGAAATCGCCGGGTAGCCCAAACCTGCGTTGATCACTGCGCCACCCAGCGCCGCGCCAATCGCATTGCCCAGGTTGAATGCACCAATGTTCACCGCCGATGCCAGGTTGGGCGCATCCTTGGCTGCCTCCATCACCCGCATCTGCAGTGGCGGCACCAGTGCAAAGCTGGCCGCGCCCCAGACCAGGATCGCCAAGGCCGTCGGCAGCGGCCAGTCCAGCACGAGCGGGAACACCAGCAGCACGCCAATCAACAACGCCAACGACAAGATCAGCGTGCGGTCGATCGAGCGGTCTGCCGCCTTGCCGCCCCACACGTTGCCCAAGGTCAGGCCCACACCGAACAACACCAGCATGGCTGTCACGAAGGTGGTGGACGCCGCCGCCTCGCTCTGCAGGATCGGCGCAATGTAGGTGAACACCGTAAACATCGCACTGGAACCCACCACCGTCAGCAGCAACGCCGCCAGTACTGGGCCGCGGCCCAGCACCCGGATTTCGGCCATGGCCCCGTCACCTTTGGGCGACGGCACATTGGGCAGCGCGTACCAGAGCGTGGTCATCGCCACCAGGCCAAGCCCGGCAATACCCCAGAATGCCGTGCGCCAACCCAGCATTTCACCAAACCAGGTCGCCAGCGGCACGCCGCCAATCGTGGCCAGGGTCAAGCCCATGAACATTGCCGCCACCGCCCCGGCGCGCTTCTCGGGCGATACCACGCTGGCCGCGACAATCGAGCCGATGCCAAAGAAGGCACCGTGGTTGAGCGAGGTGACCACACGGGCCACCAGCAGGCTGGTGTAATCGCTGGCCAGGGCCGACATCAGGTTACCCAGTGTGAAAATGGCCATCAGCCCGATTAGCAAATAACGCCGCGGGATCTTCACCGTGGCCAGGGTCATCAGCGGTGCGCCGATCAGCACGCCAATGGCATAGGCACTGACCAGCAGCCCGGCAGCGGGGATGGAGACGCCAAGGTCAGTGGCGATACTGGGCAACATGCCCATGGGGGCGAACTCGGTGACACCGATGCCAAAGGCACCGATGGCAAGTGCGACGAGAGGTGGATTGATACGCATGGCAAGCTCCTTATCTATGCCGCAAATGCTACGATCCATTTCAAAAGCGCACTAGACTGCTTTTTTGCCAACCACCTTTGCGCACGAGGCACAAATGGACTTCAGTGGAAGATCCGGCGAGATGGAGATATTTGCCAGGGTGGCGCAAGAAGGCAGCCTGTCGGCCGCCGCGCGGGCACTGAACCTGACGCCTTCTGCGGTCAGCCGCATCATCGCCCGCACCGAACAGCGCCTGGGCACCCGCCTGCTGCTACGCACCACCCGGGCGATCACCCTCACCCCCGAGGGTGAGGCGTACCTGCGCGGTGCACGGCGGGTGCTGGCCGACATGCTCGAAGTGGAAGAAGCCATCACCGACCAGGGCGTGCCGCGCGGGCGCTTGCGGGTAAGCGCTGCGCTGGGCCATGCCCGGCTGACCGTGGTACCGCTACTGGCGGCCTTCAGCGCACGTTACCCGCAAGTGCTGGTTGACCTTACCCTCAGTGACGAAGTGGCCGACATTCTCGGCGGCCAGGCCGACGTGGCATTGCGTTTCGGGCACCTGCCGGACAGTTCATTGAGCGCCCGCGCCATTGGTGAAACCGGCCAGGTGGTGGTTGCCTCGCCCGAGTACCTGCAACGCTGCGGCACCCCGCTTGAGCCTGAAGACCTGGCCCGGCATAACTGCCTGCGCTTCAACTTCCGCCGTGCCGCGCCCGACTGGCCGTTTCGCCGCGACGGGCAGGTATTCTCGTTGAAGGTGACGGGCAATATCGAATGCAGCAGCGGCGAAGCCTTGGCGCAACTGGCCAGGATCGGTGCCGGCGTGGCACGCATCGGTACCTTCACGGTGGTCGACGACCTGGCCAGCGGGCGGCTGGTGCCATTGCTGGAGGCCTACAACCCTGACGACCGCGAGCCGATCCATGCGGTGTTCGTCGGTGGCCAGGCGATGCCGGCGCGGGTACGGGTGTTTGTGGATTTTCTGGTAGAGCACCTGTCTGGCGGCCTGCGCAATCCCTTGTAATCGGTGGACTCGTCCCCGGCGAGGCATCACAGCGCCACGGTGGCATTCTAAGAATCCAACGGCAGCGCGGGCGAGACGGGCGAAGCCCGTGCCATCCACCGCGCGGCCTGCTTCGCGGGCATGCCCGCTCCCACAATGCTCAGGCATCACTTCATCGAACTGGCTGTGGTTGGGTACAATGCACACTTTCTCTCAATACCACGCAAAGGACCGCCCATGCTTTACGTCGTCATGCTCGGAGGCCGCCACCCCGGCGCCAAGATCGAAGTCCACGACGTGGTATTCGCCCAGGCCGACACCTTCGAACAGGCTTACCCGCAGCTGCGCCAGGCCTGGTTCGGTAGCGCGAAAGGCTTGCACATCGATTCGTGGCTGGAAGTGCACGGCGTGGACGGCCAACGGATCGAACTGCGCCCGGACGCCCCCGCCCGCGGCGCACTGCATCTGTACTTCATCAACCTCGGCGGTTACGAACGCGATGTGTTCGGCGAGGCGCACCGCTACCTTCTGGTTGCCGCCCACAACAAGACCGAAGCCAAGGCCCTCGGCAAGCAGCGCATGCAGGCACACTGGCTGAAGCCGCACACCGACGCTTTGCTCGATGTCGACGACTGCCTGGCAATCGACCAAGTGGGCGGGCAGTTCGTGCACCTGGTCGAAGGGGCGCATGAGCCGGTGGTGGTGCGCAGCGACTACATCCTGATCTGACGTTGATGCGCGCAGTTGGGTTATCTTCGACGCTTCACTGTACCGCCAGGGCCAGACCACCATGCGCATTGTCATTCCCGACGACTACCAGGATGTGATCCGCACGCTCGACTGCTTCGGCAAGCTGAGCGGGCACGCTGTCAGCGTGCTTCATGAGCGCCAGCCGGCCACGCTGGAGCAACTTGCAGCACGCTTTGCCGATGCCGACGCACTGGTACTCACCCGCGAACGTACCCGCATCGACGCCGCCTTGCTCGACCGCCTGCCCAACCTCAAGCTGATCAGCCAGACCGGCAAGGTGTCCAGCCACCTGGACCTGGCTGCCTGCACCGCACGCGGCATTGCGGTGACCGAGGGGCGCGGCTCGCCGGTGGCGCCTGCAGAACTTGCCTGGGCGCTGATCCTCAATGCCCGCCGGCAACTGGTGCCGGCCATCGATGCTTTGCGCCAAGGCCAATGGCAGGTCAATCTGGGCCAGGCGCTGGCCGGCCAGCTGCTGGGTATTTGGGGCTACGGCAAGATCGGCCAGCGTCTGGCGCGTTATGCCCAGGCGTTCGACATGCCTGTGCTGGTGTGGGGCAGCGACAGCAGCCGCGCCGCAGCCCAAGCCGATGGCCATCGCGCTGCTGCCTCGCGTGAGGCATTCTTTGCCGAAGCGGATATTGTCAGCCTGAACCTGCGCCTGTCCGACCAGACACGCCACGGGGTGACCTTCGACGACCTGTCCAACATGAAGCCCGACGCCTTGCTGGTGAACGTCAGCCGCGCAGAACTGATTGCCCCAGGGGCATTGCTACAGGCACTGGATGCTGGGCGGCCGGGTTTCGCGGCGGTGGATGTGTACGAGGAGGAGCCGCTGCTCGACCCGGCCCATCCGCTGCTGCGCCACCCACGCGTACTCAGTACGCCGCACCTGGGGTACGTGGAGAAGAACGGCTACGAGCTGTACTTTGGCGATGCCTTCGACAATGTGCTGGCGTTTTTCGAAGGAAAGCCAAAGAACGTTGCCAACCCTGAGGCCCTGGCAGCTCGACGCTGAGCCCTGCGGGAGCCACTGCCGTGTTCAAAATGTCAGAGTTCGCGCGATCACTGTGGGCGCGGGCATGCCCGCGAACACCGGCGAAGCCGATGCCATCCACCGCGCTGGATTCTTCGCGGGCACGCAGGCTGCCAAAGGCACCGTGCAGGCCTGAAGTTTGCCTTTAAGTTGCGTTCAACCGAACAGGTTCAGCCCCAGCGCAAACACAGCCACCGCCAACGCCACCAGCGGCACTGCATTGCGCTCCAGATACACCGCCCAGCCCGTCCCGCACACCTGCTGCAATTGCAGCTCGCATTCACGCTGGCGCTCCACCAGGCTGGCCAAATGCGTCTCGACGCTATCCACGCGCTGAGCCTGGGTGCTGGTCGCCAGCGCAAGCCTCTTCAAAGCCGTCGTCACCGTGGTAGACAGCGCTTCCCGTGCCAGGTTGCTGGCGGCCAGCTGCTCCTGGTACTGCTCAAGGCTCTTGCGGATTACCCCTTCCTTTTGCACGCGGGCCAAGGTACTTGCCACCAGCTTGCGGTTCTGCACCTCGGCACTGGCCTGCAGCGCGGCCATTTCGATTTCATGCTGGCCTTGCACACTTGCCAGACGCTCCACCTCTTGCCTGCACAAGGCATGACCATCGGCCAGCGCCAGCAGTTCGTCGAGCTGTTGCCTGAGTTCGCGCAACACTCTCAGTGGACCCTGCAGGTCGCCATCCGGGGTCGCGACGTCTGCGTTCAAACGTTCTATTTCGCCCGCCAACGCATCGTTGAGGCCACGCAGTACCTTGTTATCGGAAGTAGCGTCCAGATTGCCAAGGGCGGTCTCGATCACCCTGTCCACAATCGGCTTTGCGAGCGGGGTCAGAATGCCGTGTTCGTATAGCTGGTTCATCAATTCCTATCCGGATACAGCTGTAAGGGGCGGAAAGCTATCAAATTGGCATCACTGGATCCACTGATGAACGAGAGATTTGAGTGGTTGATCAGGTAACGGGGAGGTCTGCAATGCGTGGCCGCGTGCAGTACAGGCACCTGCCCTGCGGCCCCGTTACGTGCCGTTGCCCAAGCTTCAATCAAGGTTCAGCCAAGGCTTCAGTTCGGCCCGGTTCGCCAGCACCAGCTGCTGCGCTTCGGGCCTTGCATCATGCATGTTGGGGTTCACCCCGAAGCGCTTCACCACATACTTGACCAATGCCTGGGAGCTGCCCACCACCAACTGCCCGTCGGTCATGCCGTAGTCCACCTCGATGATGGCCCGCTGCGCGGGTGTCAGGCGTTCGTCCGGCTTGAAGATCACATCGACCGGAGTGTTCCATTCCACGTCCTGTTCGATACCATTCTCGGTCTGCTCTTCGTGCACATCTGGCACACCACGGAAACGGCTGAGTACAAAGTCGCGGTACATGCGGTTCTTTTCGCAATAGGCCCGCACATGCCAGCGCATGCCGGTGTACACCAGCGTATGCGGGGCGATGATGCGTCCCTCGAGTTCGGGGGTGTTGAACGACACGTAGTCGATGTCCAGGCGGCGCTTTTCGCGGCAGGCCTTGAGCAACGGCCGCAGGACCTCGGGTTTGACCGAGCGGTCGGGTACCTTCAGCACTTCGGTGTGGGCATAGGCCAAGGCCAGGCCTTCGATATGTGGGGCGCGTTCGTTGTTCTGATTGAGCAGGTCGAGGTAGGCGCTGGCGCTGTCGTCGATGAACAGCGGCTTGAACTGTCGGGTCGGGACATAGCCTTTGATCTGCTTGTCGTAGACCAGGTTTTTCGACGCGTAGTCATTGATGTAGGTGTTGATGTCCTTCGACGCCTGCTGGCGGCTGATGCCGAAACTCTGGATCAGGTGATTGGTGGTCAGCCGACCTTCCCACCAGACCACCGTCTCGATCAACCGGTAGCGCAAGGCCAGGTCCCAGCGGGTTTGCTCCATGCGTTGCGTGCGTTTCATGTCGGCTCCTGTAGGGTGGCAACAAGCACCTTGATAGATGACGTGTCGCCTGATCATACATATCCATCCGTTTGCACATCAAGCCTGACAGATATGTAAAGTAAACAGGCATATGCTGACAGAATCGTTCATCGCCGCTGTGATACAGCGCGATTGCAGCCAAGGGCTTGTCTAGCGCAGCGTCGCCGGCAGCCATGATATCAAATGGCCTTCAACACTCATCCTACCCTGCCCGCAAGCAGCCCGCCGGATATGCACCATTGCTTTACCTGTACAAGTCTCCATTATCGACATGTAGCCTTTATGGACATATCGTTTCGCTTACCGGCAAACTGCCACTACCCAAGGAAGCGTCACATGGAAGCTATCGAAATCTCTCTGCTGGGCGTCTGCGGTATCACCCTGCTGCTGGTGTGTCTGCAGCACGCTCGCCAAGGCGAGATGTGGGACCTGCTGCAAGGGGACCGCGAGCTGGAGCGCTCCGCTCGCATCCATAAACAGGAAAACCGCGAGCTGCAGTCCGCGCTGCGTGCAGAGCGCGAGCATGTGAGCCAGTTGCAGCGCCAGGTTCAGGTGCTGCTCGGACTGGTGCCGGAGGCCTGAGGGCTTTCGTCACCGCGCAGGCGTACACTTGCCATCAGCACAGGCTCAGGAGTTGCTCAATGCCCTACCCCATCGAACAGAAACTGGTCATTGGCGTTGCCTCGAGTGCGCTGTTCGACCTCACGGTCTCGGACGACATCTACAAGACCCAAGGCGTCGAGGCGTACCGCCATCACCAGCAGCAGAACCTGGACGAGCCATTCCCCAAAGGCGTGGCGTTCCCGTTCATTCGCCGCTTCCTGAGTATCAACCAGGCCTTCCCCGAGCAACTGCCGGTAGAGGTGGTGCTGCTCTCGCGCAACTCCCCGGAAACCGGCCTGCGGGTGTTTCGTTCGATCAACCATTATCAGTTGGACATCACCCGCGCGGCGTTCATGTCGGGCCGCTCGCCCTACGAGTACATCCCGGCATTCAACGCCTCGCTGTTCCTCAGTGCCAATGAGGAAGACGTGCAGAAAGCCATCGACGCCAACTACCCGGCCGGGCGGGTGCTGCCGACGCGCATCTACGATGACGAGATCGACACCGAATTGCGCGTAGCCTTCGACTTCGATGGCGTGATTGCCGACGACGAGGCGGAGAGCGTGTACAAGCGCAACGACAACCTGGATGACTTTCAGGAGCACGAGCGTGTACACAAGGGCATTCCGCATTCGCCAGGGCCGCTGGCGGACCTGTACCGCAAGCTTTCGCTGATACGCATGCTGGAGGACCGCAAGCTGGCCGAGAACCCGGACTACAAGCGGATCTTGCGCATTGCAATTGTCACGGCGCGCAATGCGCCTTCACATGAGCGGGTGGTGACGACGTTGAAGGACTGGGGCGTATCGCCGGACGAGTGCTTCTTTCTCGGCGGCATGGAGAAGCCCAGGGTGTTGTCGATTCTGAAGCCGCATGTGTTCTTCGACGACCAGCGCAGCCACTTGCAGTCGCCGGCGGGGGATTTGCCGATGGTGCATGTGCCGTTCGGGGTGGCGAACAGGGGGCGTTCAACGACGCTCTCCCCGCTCGACACGCCTGTGCAGGAGCAGGACGACACCGGCGTTGCCGGTGCCATCCAGCCTGTCTAGCGAGCAACTTCCTCGACCGGGGCATTGGTGGTCGGGCGGCTACGCTGCCCCAACAACGCACGCGCCGCCAATGCCGCCACCACCAAGCCAGGGGACGCCGCCAGCAGCAGGCCACCTACTCCCGCACCCGCCGCCAGGATCTGCCCTGCGGCCAACGGGCCGGCCATCGAGCCCAGGCGCCCTACCGCCACAGAAGCCCCCACGCCGGTCGCGCGCACCTGGGTCGCATACAACGTCGGCGCAAGCGCATACAGCACCAACTGCCCACCAATGGCGCAATAGCCCGCAGTAAACCCGGCCAGCAACATCAGGCCAAAAGTGCTCGACAACCCCAAGCCCGCCAGCGAGACAAGCATGCCGGCATAAGCGATGAACACGGCCCGCCCGGCGAAGCCCCGGTCCATCATTCGCCCGGTGAGGAACGAACCTGCAGCGCCGCCCAGGTTGAACAGAATCTGTACCGCGCCCGCCTGTGGCCGGCTGTAGCCTTGCCCAATCAACAGAGATGGCAACCAGTTGAGCAGCATGTACAGCACAGTAAGCGTGAAGAAGCACGCCACCCACAGCAACAAGGTGCGGCTTGCCTGGCCCGGCCCGAACAATTGGCCCAGCATGCCGTTGCCGGCTGCGCTGGCCGCGGGCTGGGCACGGAACGCCTGGGACTCCTTCAGCCATACCATCAGCACGAAGGCAATCGCGATGGGGGCGATACCACCCACGTAGAACACCGTCCGCCAGCCTTCGCCCAGCCCGGCCATGCCGATGACCGACGCGATCGCCCCGCCCAGGGGCACGCCGCAGTAAGTCAGGCTCACCGCCGTGCTGCGCAGGCGCTCTGGTGCGGCCTCGCTGGCCAGGGCAATCAGGATCGGCAAGGCGGCCCCCAACCCCAACCCGGTCATCAGCCGTGCGATCAGCAGCGTGGTGTACGTATCAGCGTGGGCGGTACCCAGGGAGAAGCCGCCGAACAACAGTACTGCCACGATCAGGATGGCCTTGCGGCCCAGCCGGTCGGCCAGCCAGCCCCCAATAAACGCACCGGGCAGCAGCCCCAGCAGCCCGGCACTGAACACCCAGCCAAGCATGGCCGGGGTCAGCGCGAATTCCTTGGCCATGTGCGGCGCTGCTACCCCGGTGGCCTGAAGGTCCAGCCCCTCCAGCAGCGCCACCAGAAAACACAGGCCGATCGTAAGTACCGGCTTGCTTGAAGAT
The DNA here is from genome assembly GCF_046534675.1 of Pseudomonas sp. SIMBA_067. Classification (NCBI taxonomy): domain Bacteria; kingdom Pseudomonadati; phylum Pseudomonadota; class Gammaproteobacteria; order Pseudomonadales; family Pseudomonadaceae; genus Pseudomonas; species Pseudomonas sp. SIMBA_067. The sequence continues at coordinate 15,197 of NZ_JAWRYH010000020.1, forward strand.
GAGGATGAATGACTCATGTGTGGCCCCTTTTGTTGTTATGGGTCGGGAAGTCAAAGCCTGAACGTGGCACGCAAGGAAACGAACGACGAGTCTTCGCCGCCGGCTTCCTTGATGGCAGCACCGACGTCGTAGTACTTCATGTCGAGATCCAGTGTGAGGTTGGGTGTCGCCAGCCATCGGGTGTTGGCACGGTAGATGGTGCCCACATGCCGACCGGTGCCACGGGTGTTGGCCAGCAGGCTCATGCCAGGCATGTACACGCCATCTTCTTCGCGCTGCTTCCACACCTCGAGCACACCTTGTTCGAAGCGCACCGTGCGCCAGGGCGAGAAGCCGAACGTGGGCCCGACCACGATCACGTTGCTCAAGGTGGTCAGGCTGGCCTCACCGTAAACGCCGTTACGCGGGAACAGCGGGTCGAAGGTGCCGACCTTGCCGTCGCCCAGGTCACTGTCACCGCTGGCGGCGTCGACACGCATGCCCAGGCGTGGCTGCCAAGGGTGGTCGAAGGTGTAGCCGCTGTCGCTCGACACCGCCCAGGCACGGATCGAAGCGCCGCCCAGGTGGCCACCCTGCCCGGCCAGGTTCCAGCTCCAGTCCAAGGCCTGATAGCGGCCGAACAGGCGGGTGCCGTAGGTGTAGCGTTGCTCATCCCCCGTCTCGCCAGCCAGGCTGCGGTCGTCGGTTTCGAGGCCGAACGCAAACAGGTCCATGTTCCACACGGCCGTCAGCGGCAAGGTGCCGTACAGGCCGTAGAACTTCACCGCATTGTTGCTGCCGTCGTCCCAACTGTCTTCGCCTGTTTTCAGCGGCCTGACAGCGAAGGCATCGAGCTTGCGCCCGTCCTTGAGGTTGAGGCTGGCACGCACGCCATCGAAGCTCAGGCGCAGGTTAGGGACATCCCGGTAGGTGACGAACACCTGGTCACCAAAGGCCATCTCCTGGCGCCCGACCCGCGTGGTATAGCGCCCTGCGGCAAAGTCGTGGTTGAAGTCGATGAATGCCTGGCGGATTTCATTCCGGCCTTCGTCATTGGGTGAGTACAGGTCTTTGCCGAACGCCCGGGTGTTCTCTACCTGCACGAAGGTACGCAGGGCATCATCGAACAGGTGCAGGTCGGCATGGGCTTGCAACCGTTGCAACAGATAGGAATCGTCTTTCAGGCCACGCAAGCCGAAGAAGGGCTGGTTCAGCGCATCGGCGCGGTAACGCGCCTCGGCCCCCAGTTGCAGCCAGGCCGACTCGGACAAGCGATGGTAGCGCAGCCCGTCGAACGGGTCGCTGGCCTTGGCGGGGTCATCCAGAAAACGGTAGTCCTCGACCCAGCGCGGAGCGCCGGGCCGGCCTGGCCGGCTGTCTTCAAGCGGGCTGGCCGCTTGCACGTACTGGCACAGCGAAAGCAGCACAACGGGCACCAACGCCCGGTTCAACGGCCTCGTCATCAGAATTTCCCTTTACTTGTTTTTATAAAATTGGATAACTCTGTTAACGATTATTTTTGTTAATCATATTGCCGTCAATAGCCAATCGACGCCCGCAAGAGGCACGCGCCATTCTGCGTTCGCTGATCGAACACAAATGCGCACAAGGGCTGCGACAAGGCGCCATTGGTGGCTAGTATTTGTCCTGCGCGGCGTCTGACCCGCCGTCTTACGTGCAAAAACCCTCATTAAAACAACAAGAGCATCTACATGAACTGCCTCAAACCCCTTGCCGCCCTCGGCCTGCTCATGCTCGGCGCCAGCCAGGTTATGGCTGCGCAAACAGTTAAGCAACCAAACATTCTGCTGATCGTCGCCGATGACCTCGGTTTTTCCGACCTGTCCGCCCTGGGCAGCGAGATCCAGACCCCGCACCTGGACAAGCTGCTGGCCGACGGCCGCCTGATGCTGGACTTTCATGCCGCGCCCAGTTGCTCCCCCACCCGGGCAATGCTGATGTCGGGCAATGACCCGCACATTGCCGGGCTGGGCATGATGGCCGAAGCACGCAAGCGCCTGCCGGCCGGCGCCGAAGTGCGTGCGGGCTACGAAGGCGTGCTCGGTGCCAACGTCGCCACCCTGGCCGAACTGCTGCACGATGCCGGGTACCGCACCTACATCTCCGGCAAATGGCACTTGGGCATGCAGCCCGCGCAGCAGCCGCAAAACCGCGGCTTCGACCAGGCCTACGTGCTGCTGGAAGGGGGCGCTGCGCACTTCAAGCAAGCCAACATGGACTTGCAGTCGAACTACAGCGCAACGTTCCAGCACAACGGCAAACCCGTCGAACTGCCCGACAACTTCTACTCCAGCACCTGGTTCACAGACCGCCTGATTTCCGCCATCGACGAAGGCAAGGCCAGCCAGAAACCCTTCTTCGCCTTCGCCGCCTACACCGCGCCACACTGGCCCTTGCAGGCGCCTGAAAAATACCTTGCGCAGTACCGCGGCCGCTACGATCAGGGCTACGAGGCCATTGCCCACGAACGCCTGGAGCGCCAGCGCAAGGCCGGCCTGGTGCCGGCGGACTTCCCGCGGCAAGCGCAACTGGAGGGTGTGCCGAGCTGGGCGTCACTGACCGTTGAGCAGCAACGCCAGTCAGCGCGCACCATGGAGGTGTACGCGGCCATGGTCGCCGCACTGGATGCCGAAGTCGGTCGGCTGGTAGATCACCTGCGCAAGGCCGGCGAGCTGGATAACACGCTGATCCTGTTCATGTCCGACAACGGGCCGGAAAACGCTACCCGCGTCGACCCGAACTGGATCAGGCAGCATTTCGACAACAACCTGGACAACTACGGCAAACGTGACTCGTTCCTGATGATCGGCGCGGCCTGGGCCCAAGTCAGCGCCCTGCCCAGCCGCCGCTACAAGATGACTACCTACCAGGGCGGCATCCGCGTGCCCGCCTTTGTCTATTACCCGGCAACGATCAAGCCCGGGCGCAGCGAAGAACTGGCCAGTGTCAGGGACATCATGCCAACCCTGCTGCAACTGGCGGGTGCCCCCATGCCCGGCATCAAGTACCGGGAACGCGATATCGTGCCGCCGCAAGGCACGTCGGCGTTGGGCTACCTGCAGGGTCACGACACGCGAATTCACGCGGAGGACGAAGCCCAGGGCTGGGAAATCAACGGCAGCGCCTCGCTGCGCAAAGGCCCGATGAAACTGCTGTGGGATGCCACCGATGGCAAGCCAGCGTGGCACCTGTACGACCTGGGCAAAGACCCCGGTGAGCACCACGACATCGCTGCCGATCACCCCGAGCAGGTCGCCAGCATGCTGCGCGACTGGAAAGCGTATGCGCAGCGCAGCAATATCGCTATCGACGCTGATGGCCGCCCTGCAAGCCCTGCCAAACCGGCCACCCCGGCCACCCCGGCCGTGGCCAGCAAGCCATGATTGCCCGAGTAGCCGGCTGCGCACTGGTGGCCGCCGGCCTGCTCGCCTTGGGCTACAGCGCCTGGCCAGAAGCCCCGGCGCCGGTGCTGCTGTGCAACGGCTACAGTGGCCTGCCCGCAGCGCGCCAAGGCGCCTGGCGTGACGGCATGGTGCGCCTGCCAGGCGGCACGTTCAGCTTTGGCTCGGACCGTTTCTATGACGAAGAAGGCCCGCCACAGGCGGCAAGCGTGTCGGGCTTCCGGATCGATGTGCATCCGGTCACCAACGCCCAGTTTGCACGCTTCGTAGCCGCTACCGGTTACCTCACCCATGCCGAACGGGGCATCCGCTTCAAGGACGACCCTACCCTCCCCGAGCACCTGCGCGTGCCTGGCGCAATGGTGTTCCCGCAAGGGCCGGATGTACTCAACCCGGGCTGGCAGTTCGTGCCGGGGGCCAGTTGGCGGCACCCTCAGGGCCCTGGCAGCAGCGTGGCGGGGCTGGAAAACCACCCGGTGGTGCAGGTGGCGCTTGAGGATGCCCAGGCGTATGCACACTGGGCCGGGCGCACGCTACCCACCGAGGCCCAGCTGGAATACGCCATGCGCGGTGGCTTGCAGGATGCCGACTTCAGCTGGGGCAAAACGGAACTGCCCAAAGGCCGGATCATGGCCAATACCTGGCAGGGCCAGTTTCCTTATCACAACGCGGCAGCCGACGGTTTCACCGGCACCTCACCGGTGGGTTGCTTCCCGGCCAACCGCTTTGGCCTGTTCGATGCAGGGGGAAATGTGTGGGAACTGACCCGAACGGGCTATCGTCCTGGCCACGACCCACAGCGTGACGCCGCCCTCGACCCGCCAGGCCCCACCCTGGACCAAAGCTTCGACCCCGCCGAACCTGGGGTGAAAGTGGCCGTGATCAAGGGCGGTTCGCACCTGTGCTCGGCAGACCGGTGCATGCGCTACCGGCCCTCGGCGCGGCAACCGCAGCCGGTGTTCATGGCGACCTCGCACGTGGGGTTCAGAACGGTTCGTGAATAAACGGCAAAGGTGACGCGGCCGCTTCAATGGCCGCCACCTGCCGGTCGAAATCGGGCAGCAGGTAGTCGAAGAAGTAACGGGCACTTTCCTGCTTTTCCAGGCGCTGCGGCGCGTCTACAGGCAGCGCCTGAATGCAGCGGCACGTGCGGGCCCAGGCATAGGCCTGCAAGGCTGTGCCGCACAGTTGCAGGAAGTCGCCCGCAGCCCGGTACGGGTACTCGGGGTCATCTGCTGCGCTGAGCTGCACCTTGGCAAGCACCCCTTCCAGTGTGTCGCAAACCCTGCGCAGCGCATCACCCTCCTCGCCGACGCCAGTTTCCTGCCGCAACTCGACCAGCAGCAGCGCAAAGCCTTCGCCCCCATCACCCAGCACCTTTCGCAGCAGCAAGTCGTTGGCCTGCACTTCATTGGTGCCTTCGTAGATCATCGCAATGCGGCTGTCGCGCAGCGTTTGCTCGATGGCGAACTCGCAGGTGTAGCCATAGCCGCCGAACACCTGCAGCGCCTTGCTGGCCAGGTTGAAACCGAGGTCGGTGAACACGGCCTTGATGATGGGCGTCAACAGCGCTGCCAGCTTCGAGGCCTTGGCCCGTTGTGCGAGGTCAGCTGATGCATCGGCAATATCCAGCCAGTGGGCTGCCCAGTAGCCCAGGGCCCGCATGCCTTCGGTGCGCACACGCAGCTCCAGCAAGATGCGGCGCATGGCAGGGTGCAGGTGAATGGGGTCGGCAGCGCCCTTGGGCTGCCCCGGTGCATTCATCTGCCGGCGCTCCAACGCGTACTCCCTGGCGTACTGCCAAGCCGCCTGCGCATGCGCCAGCCCCTGCAGGCCGACATGCAGCCTGGCCGAGTTCATCATCACGAACATCGCGGCCAGGCCACCGTGCGCCTGTCCCACCAGCCAGCCGCTGGCCCCTTCGAAATGCAGCGCGCAGGTGGCGCTGCCGCGAATGCCCAGCTTGTGCTCAAGGCCATCGCAGTGCACGGCATTGCGCTGGCCATCGTCCAGCCATTTGGGCACCAGCAGCAGCGACAAACCACGGCTGCCCGCCGGCGCGTCCGTTAGCCGCGCCAGCACCAGATGCACGATGTCGTGTGTCAGGTCGTGGTCGCCGCCAGAAATGAACAACTTGTTGCCGGTAACGGCGTAGCGGCCGTCGCCCATGGGTTCGGCGCGACAACGCAGCAAGCCAAGGTCACTGCCGGCCTGAGGCTCGGTCAGGCACATGGTCGGCAGGGTCTCGCCGCTGACGATGCCCGGCAGATAGCGCGCCTGCAGTTCGTCAGACGCATGGGCTTTCAGGCACAGGTAGGCGCCATGGGCGATGCCGGTGTACATGGCCCAGGCGTGATTGCTGGCGAACAGCATCTCCTGCAAGGCAGCGTCCAGCACCATCGGCAGCCCTTGCCCGCCGAGTTCAGGGGCACAGGCCAGCGCCGGCCAGCCACCCTCGACATAGGCACGATAGGCCGCCGCAAAACCCTCCGGCGTGCGTACATTACCGTCGTCCAGGCGGCAGCCTTGGCGATCGCCCGGTGCATTCAGCGGGGCCAGCACCTGTTCACTGAACCGGGCGGCCTCTTCCAGCACCTGAGTGGCCAGGTCGAGATCCATATCTGCATAGGGAGGCATTGCCTGCCAGGCCTGCTCGGCCCGCAGCCAGTGTTGCAGCACGAATTGCATATCCGCCAATGGCGCCTTCCAGGGCATGGGCTACCTCGCGTTCAAGCCGTGAATTGTGGGTTTTCGATCAGCAGCGCCATGCCTTGGCCACCGCCGATGCAGGCGGCGGCGATCCCGTAGCGCAGGCCGTCCCGGCGCAGTTGCCGAGCCAAGGTGTGCACCAGCCGCAGGCCGGTGGCGGCCAAGGGGTGGCCCAGGGCGATGGCACCACCATGAACGTTGAGCTTTTCCACATCGAGCCGCAGCGCCCGGGCCACGGCCAGCACCTGGGCAGCCTGGGCCTCGTTGATTTCGAAACGGTCGATCTGCTCCAGGCGCAGGCCGCTGCGCTCCAGCAGCAACGCGATGGCCGGGGCAGGTCCAATGCCCATGGTGTGCGGTGATACGCCAACGGCCGTAGCCATCAGCAAGCGCGCCAACGGCAGCCGGGTACAGGCTGAGTAGCGCCCCACCACAGCTGCGGCAGCGCCATCGACTACTGCACAACTGTTGCCCGCCGTTTGTACGCCGTCACGGTGCACGGCACGCAGCCGGGCCAACGCTGCAGCATCAGTCGTCCGTGGGTGGCTGTCCCGGCTGATTTCGCTTACGCCACGGGGCAGCTCGATCCCGCGTGGCAAGCACCCTTCAACGTCGAATGTCTCAGCCGTAACACCGACAATTTCCTCATCGAACCAGCCCTGCTGCTGGGCGCGCAAAGCGCGCTGGTGGCTGCGCAAGGCCCAGGCATCCACGCATTCACGGTGCAGGCCGTACTCACGCGCCAGGTTGTCGGCAGTACCGATCATATCCACGCCGGCAGCGGGGTCGTACAGCGCTTCCCAGAGGAAGTCCTTGAAGCCGACCGGCGCACCCAGCCGAAAGCCGTTTCGGTGTTCGTAGGCCGCAATCGGGTTGCGCGACATCGACTCGGCGCCCACGCACAGCACCTGCTGCGCGCCACTGCGCAGCTGCTCGCCGGCCTGGCGCAACAGTTCAAGGCCGGTGCCGCAGATACGTTGCACCGCCAGCGCCGGGACGGCCTGCGGCACGCCGCAGTACAAGCCCACATGGCGCGGCAGGAAGTAGGCATCGAAACTGGCCTGGGCCATGCTGCCGGCGAGCACGCTGTCCACCGCCTGCGGGGCGATACCTGCCCGCGCCAGCACCGCACGCCCGGCCTTGATCCCCAGGTCGATGGGCGACACAGCGGACAGTGCGCCGCCCAGGTCTACCCAGGGGGTGCGCACCATGTCCACAATGGCTGCGTCATCGAACGCTGTACACAGGCCGGCACTGCTCATGACCGGCCCTGTGCGTGCAGTTGAGTCAGGCCTTCACCGCGGTACAGCGCGTCTACCTGCGCGGCCCGCCGCTGCAGCACCGCACGCTGGTTGATCGAACCCTTGTCGGTGATTTCGCCCGCGTCGATCGACGGCGGCTCTTCGAGCAGCGCCAGCCACTCGATGCGGCTGGCGTTGCCCTGGGCGTCACGGTTCAGGCGCGCAAGCCAGGCGGCAAACCAGTTGCGTACCGTTTCGCTGCCCAGCACCTCGGCATCACTGGCATCGGCCGCCAGGCCAGCAAGTGCCCGGCACTCGGGCAAACGCGGGAACACCAGCACCCCAAGGCACTCGCGGTCCGGCGCGGTTACCACGATGTCCTGCACATAGGGCGAGCCTTCCAGCACCGCTCGGTTACGCAGCGGGCCGACACTGACGAATACCCCGGACGACAGCTTGAAGTCCTCGGCGATACGGCCATCGAACATCAGGCCCTGCTCGGGCTGCTGCAGGTCGGCCAGCTTCAGCGCATCGCCCGAGCAGTAGAAGCCCTCCTCGTCAAAGGCCTCGGCGGTTTGCTGCGGCGAACGCCAGTACCCCGGCATGATGTGCGGGCCACGGAAACGCGCCTCCAGCTTGCCGGCCTGGGGCACCAGCTTCACTTCGCATCCCGGCGCCGGCAGCCCCACATAACCGGCCATCGACAACGGCCCGGTGGTGAAGGTGCAGGACGGCGCCGCTTCGGTCATGCCCAGGCCAGCCATCATGCGGATACGCTCGCCACAGTGCTGCTCGGCGATGCGGTCCAGGCGGTCCCACACGCTTTGCGACAGGCCCGCGGCGGCGAAGAAAAACAGCTTGATGCGGGCGAAGAACACCTCACGCAACTGGGCGTCCTGTTCCAGTGCCTTGGCCAGTTCTTCCCAGCCCTTGGGCACGGTCAGGTAGGCCGTTGGCGAGATTTCGCGCAGGTTGCGCAAGGTTTCGCCGAAGCCTTGCGGGGTGGGTTTGCCCGCGTCCAGGTAGAAGCTGCCACCGTTTTACAGCACGATGCCAAGGTTGTGGCTGCCGCCAAAGGTGTGGTTCCAGGGCAGCCAGTCCACCAGCACCGGCGGCTCTTCGGCGAACACCGGGAAGGTTTGCAGCAACATCTGCTGGTTTGCGCAGAGCATGCGCTGAGTGGTGATCACCGCCTTGGGCAGTTTGGTGGAGCCCGACGTAAAGAGGAACTTGGCGATGGTGTCGGGCCCCGTTGCGGCAAACGCTGCATCGCCAGCAGCGGTGTCGCAGGGTTGCAGCAGGCTGTCGAAGCTCAAGTGCCCACGCCCCGGTGCTTCGCCGCGCATGCTGACCACGGGTACCGACGCATCAAGCACGGCATCGAAGGCGCGCAAAAACGGCTGAGTATCGGTGGTGAACACCAGGCCGGGGGTCAACACCTGGCACACATGCCGCAGCTTGGCAAAATCCTGCGACAGCAGTGCATAAGCCGGCGATACCGGGCAATACGGGATGCCGGCATACATGGCACCCAGCGCAATCTGCAGATGCTCGATGTCATTGCCGGAAAACAGCGCCAGCGGCCGCTCGGCGCTCAGGCCAAGGCCCAGCAGGTGGGTTGCGATGGTGCGCACCTGCCTGAGCATTTGCGCATAGGTGATTTCACGCCAGGCGCCGTCAGGCTCACGCGCTGCAATAAACACAGTATCCGGGCGCATCTGCGCCCAGTGCAGCAGCCGGTCGAGCAAACGCGCAGGCAGCGGTGCCAGGGGCTCGACCGGCTGCATGCGCAGGATGCCGTCGGCTTCAGTGATCTGCACCTGAGGGTGCCCGATGGACACCTGCCGGTAGGGCGGGCATTGGCCAGGGTCGGACGACCGTAAGCGGGCTTCGGTATTCACGCAGGTTGCTCCTTGTTCTTGTTTTACATCCGCCGCCGCCCGGCGCTGCCGGTGGCGGCCAATTGCGTGTTGCTCAGATGGGGTAATGCCGCGGGCCATGCTGCAGGGTGACCCAGCGCAGCTGGGTGAACTGATCGATGGCCGTGCGGCTGCCGAAGCTGCCGTAGCCACTCGACTTGACCCCGCCAAACGGCATCTGCGCCTCGTCGTGCACGGTCGGGCCATTGATATGGCAAATGCCCGACTCCACCCGCTGGGCCAGGGCCAGCGCACGGCTGGTGTCGCGACTGAAGATGGCCGACGACAGGCCGAATTCGGAGTCGTTGGCCAGCTTCAGCAAGGCTTCGTCACCCTCGGCGCGCAACACCACCGCCACCGGCCCGAAGGACTCCTCGCGATACAGGTGCATGCTGCTGTCGACGTGGTCGAGCAGGGTCGGCTGCAGGATGCTGCCATCCAGCTGGCCGCCACACACCAGGCGTGCGCCCTTGGCCACGGCATCATCGATCAACGCCTTGATGCGCTCACCGGCCGCGCCGCTGACCAGCGAGCCGAGCACTGATGTGCTGGCCTGCGGGTCGCCGGCGCGCAGCCCGGCCACCTTCACCGCCAGCTTGTCGACAAAGGCGTCGGCGATGCGGCTGTCCACCACCAGCCGCTCCGTGGACATGCAGATCTGCCCCTGGTTGAAGTAGGCACCAAACGCCGCGGCTTCGACGGTAGCGTCAAGGTCGGCGTCGTCCAGTACCATCAACGGGGCTTTGCCACCCAACTCCAGCAAAGCGGGTTTGAGGTGCCGGGCGGCCAGCTCACCGACAATGCGCCCGACGTGGGTAGAACCGGTGAAATTCACGCGGCGTACGGCCGGGTTGGCGATCAGCCGCTCGACGATGGCCGGTGCGTCTTCCGGGGCATTGCTGATCACGTTGACCACACCGTCGCCAAGGCCTGCATCGTGCAGCACCTGGCCGATCAGGCGGTGCACAGCCGGGCTCAGCTCCGAGGCCTTGAGCACCACCGTGTTGCCGCACGCCAGCGGCATGGCGATGGCGCGGGTGGCGAGGATGACCGGGGCGTTCCACGGCGCGATGCCCAGCACCACGCCACAGGGCGCACGCAGGGCCATGGCGAAACTGCCGGGCACATCCGAGGGGATCACTTCGCCGGTAATCTGCGTAGTCATCGAGGCGGCTTCGCGCAGCATGTTGGCGGCCAGCTTCACATTGAAGCCATACCAGTTGGCCATGGCCCCGGTTTCACCCGCCACCGCGATAAATTCGTTTGCCCGCGCCTGCAGCAGGTCTGCGCCGGCCAGCAAACGGCTGCGGCGCTCGCCCGGCGCCAAAGCGGCCCAGGCCGGGAACGCTGCACTGGCAGCAGCTACCGCCGCATCGGCATCTGCCAGCGTGGCGGCGGCAGCTTGCGACACCCCCTCACCAGTGACCGGGTTGCGGCGTTCGAAGGTACGTCCATCGCTGGCGGGGCACGACCGCCCGCCTATCAGCAAAGGCACCTGCAACATGCTTATTCCTCTTGTTGTACTTATAGGGAATATCCGCAGGCTGTGGCTGGTGATGGCCCAGCCTGCTCGAACTCAGCGCTTGTAGGCCTGCAGGCCCGGCTTGATGCTCTTGTCATCCAGAAATTGCTTCATGCCCTGCTCGCGCCCACCTTCGGTGTCCAGCAGGCGCGACTGGTCGAGCTTGGCGTACAGATAGTCTTCGTTCTGCTCCCAGGTCAGTTCGCGGCAGCGCTTGAAACCGTTCTTGGCCGCACGCAGCACAACCGGGTTCTTTTCCAGCAGGTTGAGCGCCAGTTCGCGGGTGACGTCGCGCAATTGCGCCAGCGGCACGCTTTCGTTAACCAGCCCCATCTCGGCAGCTTTAGGCCCGCCGAACGTCTTGCCGGTCATGATGTAGTACAGCGACTGGCGGTGGCCAACGGTATCGGCCATGGCTTTGCTGACCAGGTTGCCCGGCGGGATGCCCCAGTTGATTTCCGACAGGCCAAAGGTGGCCTCGTCGGCACAGATGGCCAGGTCGCAGGCCACCAGCGGGCTGAAGCCGCCGCCAAAGCACCAGCCGTTGACCATGGCGATAGTCGGCTTGGCGTACATGCGCAACAGCCTCCATTGCCATTGCGAGGCATCGCGGCGGATTTTTTCCTGGAGGATTTCCGGGCCGGCGTCCACCTCACGGAAGTATTCCTTCAGGTCCATGCCTGCCGTCCACGATTCACCCGCGCCGGTCAGCACGAGCACGCCGGCTTCGCCGTCCTGTTCCAGGGTTTCCAGCACGTCGACCATTTCCCGGTTCAGCGTGGGGCTCATGGCATTGCGCTTTTCCGGGCGGTTAAGGGTGACCCAGGCAATGCCCGACTCCAGTTCGACCTTCACGGTAGCCCAGCGGCCTTCGTATTTGCTCATGGTTCTGCACTCTTGTTGTTCGAGGTGGTGAACACCAAGCTAAGCGAGCAAATTAGTTATGTCAATTAACTATTATGAAAATTATCTTTCCTGTGGAGCCTGTGTGCCGGTTGTTTCCCAGTCACTCCCCTAGCCGGATGGCGCCAAGGCAGGCAGACTGGGTAACTTTCTTATCCATGAGCCAGGAGCCTGTACCCAAATGGCAAGGTCTGCCCGCACTACCGAAACCGCTTCCATGCCCGCTGCAGCTGCGGATGGGGTGCTTGAAGACTTGATCGGTTACGCCCTGCGCCGCGCCCAATTGAAACTGTTTCAGAACCTTATTGGCAGGCTCTCGGCGCACGACCTGCGCCCGGCGCAGTTCTCGGCACTGGCGGTGATCGAGCAGAACCCTGGGCTGATGCAGGCAGACCTGGCGCGGTCGCTGGCGATCGAGCCACCGCAGGTAGTGCCCCTGTTGAACAAGCTGGAAGAAAGGGCCCTGGCCGTGCGCGTGCGGTGCAAGCCGGACAAGCGGTCTTACGGAATCTTCTTGAGCAAGGCGGGAGAAGCGCTGCTCAAGGAACTGAAGCAGATCGCCAAGGACAGCGACCGCGAGGCGACCTCGGCGCTGGATGATGAGGAGCGGGACCAGTTGTTGCGGTTGTTGACCAAGATTTACCTGGAGTGACGCTCAGGCGCAGGGGTGCAAACCGGGGACAGCTAGCCCCCTGCGTTGGCCAAAGAGGTGTGCTTTTCATCCTTGAGGCTTACGAACCTTGGCCCGCAGCGATTCGAAGTAACCCTCGTCGGCACGGGCGCCAGCCGCCGTTGCGCCACCCGCAAGCAACAGGTTGCGAAGCTGCATACGGTCCTGTTCCTTACGTATCAGTTCGCGTACATATTCGCTACTGGTGGCGTAGCCTGAAAGACCACCTCTACACCAACCATAAAATGCATTTATTGAATTTTAAACATTTTAAGTAATTCATATTAATAATATTAGCTTAGACACAAAAAGTATTTCAAAACGTTTTTTCATAGAGATATGTTCTCACCAGACCGACCCCTGACTGGCGGAGGCAAAGGAACCTAATACCTCCTTGCGCCTCAGGTCATCACACCCGGCTGCGGTATCCAGGTATCCGAAATCCCACTCGATGCTGGTTATCTGGAAGCTGCAGCATGAAGCCTTTGCCCTACCCTGTTTGCCATCACCTGACCGCCGCCGTTGCATTCGCCCTGTTCACGCCAACGGCCTTCGCCGAGCCTGCCGAAACGCCAGGCGACAAGCTGCCAACAGTCACCGTCACAGCGGAGCACCGTGAAGAGAACCTGCAGAAAACCCCGCTGGCGATCAGCGCCTTCGACGAGCGCACCCTGCAGGATGCGCAGATCAACAACGTGCGGGACCTGTCCGGTCGGGTGCCCAACCTCACCCTGAACCGCCAGTCCATTTCCTACAGCGCACAAACCTACGGCATACGCGGTATTGGCGAGACCGACCCGATTCAGGAAGCGGCCGTTGCGGTATACGCCGACGACCTGTACATCCCGCGGGCGATTTCTTCGATGCTGGACTTCAACGACGTGGAGCGCGTTGAAGTGCTACGCGGCCCACAAGGCACCCTGTACGGGCGCAACAGTGCAGCCGGCGCGATACGGGTAATCACCCGCGACCCGACCCAGCAGGCCCGCGCCTTCGTCGAGCTGGGTGCCGGCAACTACAACGCACAGAACGGGCGCCTGCTGGTCAGTGGGCCACTGGTAGACAACACCCTGTTCGGCAGCTTCTCGGCCATACGCCTGACCCGCGACGGCACCGTGTACAACCGCACCCGCCACAAGGACGTCAACAACATCGACATCCAGTCGTATCGCGGCAAACTGCGTCTGGCCCCGCAGGATTCGCCCTGGGACGTGCAACTGACCCTGGCCGGCACCTTTGACCGTGGCGATACCACCAGCTATACACCCTTCAACCCTGCCAACGGCCATTTCGACAAGTTCAAGACCTACAGCAGCCTCGACCCGAAGAACAAACTGGACCAGGGCAGCGCGGTGCTGCGGGCGATCTACAGCATCGATGACCACCTGAATTTCAAGTCGGTCACCGCCTGGTCGGAGTTCGACCAGCCGGTGGACTACGACAACTCTGGCCAGGCCAACAGCGGCACCGCGTCGCCGATCCAGAACAACCTGATCACCTACAAGCAGCGCTACGCCACCCAGGAGTTCCAGCTAAACGGCGAATACGACAGGTTCAGCTACACCCTCGGTGTGTACCTGTACAAGGAGCGCTTTCGCGCCGAGCGCGACAGCCTGACCTTTTCGGTGGCGCAAAACCGGGTCAATGCCAGCGGCCAATACAGCACCACCGATACCGAAAGCTATGCGTTGTACGGCCAGAGCAATTACAAGCTCACCCCTCGCCTGTCGCTGACCACCGGCCTGCGCTTCACCCACGAGCACAAGAATTTCGATTACACCAACTACGCCATCACCACCGACCGGGTAATCACCGGCACCAACTTCGCTGCCGAAACCAGCGATTCCTGGGCATCCCTCAGCCCCAAGATCGGCCTGGAGTACGCCTGGAGCGACAACCTGGTGCAGTACGGCTATGTGGCCCGGGGCTTCAAGGCCGGCGGCTTCGACAACCGCGCGCCAACCCGCGCCGCTGCCGAGCAGGGCTTTGATCCGGAAAACGTCACCACCTATGAGGTGGGCTTCAAGGGCGACTTTGCCGATGGCCGCCTGCGCAGCAACATCGCTTTCTTCTATAACGACTACGACGACCTGCAGACCAATGCCTGGGACCCGGCCATCAGCGCCAACCTGCGTACCAACGTTGGCAGTGCCCACACCTACGGCGTGGAGCTGGAAAACACCGTGCTACTGGCACGCGACCTGCGCCTGACCGCCAATTTGGGCTACTTGAAAAGCCAGTACGACGACTTCCAGAACGCCAGTGGCCCGGGCGTGAGCGCCGACGGCAAGAAAATGATCTTTGCGCCGGAATGGAACGCCAGCCTTGGCCTGAACTGGACAGTACCCCTCACCCTGCCGGGTGAGCTGGTGGCCAACACCGACTACCAGTACCAGACCCGCTCCTACGCCAACCCGCTGAACGCCGACATCTACGAAGTACCTGCCCAGGGCTTCTGGAATGCCAGCACCAGTTATGCCAGCGCGGACGGCCACTGGACCACCACCTTGTCGGTCAAGAACCTGCTCGACCGCGCCTACCCGCAAAGCATTGCCTACTCGGCCGCCAGCCGCACCGCCTATTACTCGGTCAACGACCCACGCACCGTGCTGCTGAGTGTGCGCTACGAGCTGTAGCGCCACGCTGAACGGACTCACTTTCCACTTGCAAGGAGAACACACCATGGGCTTGACCCGTAGAGACCTTATTGCCCACCTGATGGCCGCTGGCAGCTACGGCGCCGCGCTTGGCAGCCTGTCCGCGCTGGGCCTGTTGCCTACTGCGGCCACGGCCAGCACCTTCCAGCCGCTGGGCCTGCCGACCACGTCCGGCAACGGCAAGCGCGTGCTGGTGGTGGGGGCTGGCATCAGCGGCCTGGTGGCAGCCTATGAACTTGGCAAAGCCGGTTTTGAGGTGCGCGTGCTGGAAGCCCGCGAGCGAATCGGCGGGCGCGCATGGACGCTGCGCAACGGCGACGAGGTACTGCACAATGACGGCAGCCGCCAGCAGGTGCGTTTCGACAACGGCCACTATTTCAATGCAGGGCCCGCACGCCTGCCCAGCCATCACCTGACCATCCTCGGCTACTGCCGCGAGCTGGGCGTGCCGCTGGAAGTGCTGGTCAACAGCAGCCGCAACGCCCTCGCCCAACCGGACCTTGCGCAACCACCGTTGCTGCTGCGCCAGGCGGTGAATGACACCCGTGGGCACCTCAGCGAACTGCTGTCGCGCAGCATCAGCGGCAAAGCGCTGGACAAGGAACTGGACACCGGCGACCAGAAGGCCCTGCTGGACTTTCTAAAGGTATACGGCGACCTCGACGAGCAGCGCCATTACAAGGGCTCGGTCCGCGCCGGCTATACCCGCTTCGCCGGGGCGGGCGACCAGACCCCGATCCAGCGCCAGCCCGTGGCACTCAGGCAACTGCTAAACCCTAACCTGATGCTGCCGCTGGTGTTCGACGAGATCCCGGAGTTTTCCGCCACCATGTTCCAGCCGGTCGGCGGCATGGACCAGATTGCCAAAGCCCTGTACGCCAAGGTGCAGGACAAGGTGCAGCTACACGCCGAAGTGCAGGCGATCCGCACCGGCGACAAGACCAGCCAAGTCACCTGGCGCGACCGGCGCAGCGGCAAGACCCAGGTAGAAACGGCCGACTACGCCATCGTCACCATTCCCCTGCCACTGCTGGCCCGGGTTGACCACAACTTTGGCAAGACGACCCAGGCGGCCATCGCCCAGGCCAAGCCAGACCTGGCCAACAAGGTGGCATGGCAGGCGCCTCGTTTCTGGGAAAGCGAGTTCCAGATCTACGGCGGTCTCTCCTACATCAACCACGAAGCGCGGCTGCTGTGGTACCCCAGCGACCACCTGAACAGTGCCCAGGGCATCTTGGTGGGCACCTACAACACCGGCGAAGTGGCGCGCACATTTGCCACGCGTTCGACAGAACAGCAACTGGCGTCCTCGCGCCAGGCCGTGGAGTCGCTGCACCCGGGCCATGCCGGCAAGTTGCAGCGCGGGGTGGCGGTGAACTGGTCCAAGGTGCCGTTCAGCGAAAGCCCATGGATTGTCCACGACGTGCTGGCCGAACCCGGCTACTCGCACCTCAACCAGCCCCAGGGCCGCACCTGGCTGGCCAGCGATGCACTGGCCCATGGCGGGGTGGGCATCTGGCAGAACAGCGCTGCGGACTCGGCACGCCATGTGGTCGGGCAGATCGCCCGGCACGCCCTGCAACAGCAACGCGGCGTCGCCGCCTGAACAAGGAAGCCCTCTGATGAACAAGACTGCCCTGCTGCTTGGAGCCTTCATGTCACTGTCTGCACTTACCGCCCAGGCCGACACCATCAAGCGTGTCGACCCGCCAGGTTCGAAGTTCCCCATTTCGCAACTGGTTACCGTACCCGCCGGCACCTCGCTGACCTTCGTCAGCGGCACCTTGCCCGACGTTGCCGACCCCAAGGCACCACCACAGACCATTGCCGCCTATGGCAACACCGAAACCCAGACCCGCTCAGTGCTGAAAAAGATCCAGGCTGCGCTGCAAAGCCAGGGTCTGGGCCTGGGTGACGTAGTACAGCTGAGGGTGTTTCTGGTAGGCGACCCGGCCACCGAGGGCAAGCTGGATTTTGCCGGGCTGCAAGCCGCCTACACCGAATTTTTCGCCACTGCCGAGCAACCGAAAAAGCCAACCCGCACCGCCTTGCAGGTGGTGGCCCTGCCCCTGCCGGGCGCCCTGGTCGAGATCGAAGCGGTCGCTGCAAAAGCGCCCTGATACCTCGCTAGCCAATTTCCCCTATTGCTTGCCTGCCGGGGCCACCCGGCGGGCGGCCCCTGTGCACCCGCTGTTCGACAGCGCTCATGGAGAGCGAACATGCTTCACGCCTTGAAACTGCCCAGCCCGCGCCTGCAACCCGCACTGCTGACCATGGCCCTTGGTACCACCGGCCTGGCCGCGCCTGACGCATTTGCCGAGAGCGCTGCCCAGGCCACGGCCCCGTCACAGCTGGGCACCGTGATCGTCACCGGCAACCGCGGCTCGGAAAAACGCACCGTCACCACCAGCCCGGTGCCGATCGATGTGATCAGCGCCAAGCAACTGCAGCAAACCGGCAAGCCCGGCCTGATGGAAGCCCTCAGCGCCACCGTGCCATCCTTCACCCTGCCGGAAAAAACCGGCTGGGACGCCAGCGGCATGGCCCGTGCGCCCAGCCTGCGCGGGCTGAATGCGGCCCAGGTGCTGGTACTGGTGAACGGCAAGCGCCGCCATACCAGCGCCACCCTTAACATCAGCGGCATCCATGCGGGCGCAGCGCCCACCGACCTTGACCTGATCCCCATCAGCCTTATCGACCACGTCGAAGTGCTGCGCGATGGCGCAGCTGCCCAGTACGGCTCCGACGCCATCGCCGGGGTGATCAACGTGATCCTCAAGGCCGACGCTTCTGGCACCTCGGTGACCAACATCGGCCAAGGTTACGACGGCAAGAAGCAGACCGTGCAGCAAGGCTTGAACAAGGGCTTCGAGGTCGGTGACAGCGGCATCGTGCAGCTGGCCCTGGATGCGCGCAGCCAGAACGACGACAACAAGGCCAGCGCCAACGGCTACAGCTATGCAGAAGCCTTCGACAAGGCCGGCAAGTCGACCTACGGCGGCTACGGCACGCCGAAGATCAACCTGCTGACCCTGGGCTACAACGCCGAACTGCCGCTAAGCGACGATCTGACCCTGTATTCCTTCACCACCTATTCGCACCGCAAGGCCGAGCAGGGCCAGAACTTCCGCCTGCCGACCATCACCAACACCATCACCACCGGCCCCAACGGCTACCCCAGTGGCTACACGCCCACCTGGTTCATCGAGGAAGATGATGTGCAGGGCGCCTTCGGCGCCAAGGGCAATGCCGGGGAATGGGCCTGGGGCCTGTCCAGCACCTACGGGCGCAACGAGGCGCTGCAGGGCACCACGCACAACCAGAACGCCTCGCTGGGCGAGGCCACGCCCAACCATTTCGAATCGGGCACCTGGATTGCCACACAGCTGACCAGCAACCTGGACCTGCAACGCAGCTTCGACATCGGCCTGGACAAGCCGCTTGA
Source organism: Pseudomonas sp. SIMBA_067 (assembly GCF_046534675.1). NCBI lineage: Bacteria > Pseudomonadati > Pseudomonadota > Gammaproteobacteria > Pseudomonadales > Pseudomonadaceae > Pseudomonas > Pseudomonas sp. SIMBA_067. The sequence continues at coordinate 33,664 of NZ_JAWRYH010000020.1, forward strand.
CCTGTCCTGGGGCCTGGAACACCGGCGTGATACCTATCAGGTGCGCGATGGCGACTGGGCCTCGTGGGCCAACGGCGGCTACTGCCGTGCGCCCGGCGACTGCGCCGCCTCCGGTGCACAGGTCACCAACGGCATCTCGCCGGACGAAGCCACCAGCACCAGCCGCAACAGTGTGGCCAGCTACATCGACGTCGGCTTCAACCCGCTGCCGCAGTGGTACCTGGGCAGCGCGCTGCGCTATGAACACTACAACCGCGGAGTAGGCGCCACCCGCAGCGGCAAGCTGACCACCCGCTACGACTTCACCCCCGAGCTGGCCGTGCGCGCCACGGTCAGCAACGGCTTTCGTGCACCCTCGCTGGCCAACAGCCTGTTCAGCGCCCGCTCGACCACTTACGGCGTGGTCAATGGCGTATACCAGTCGATCAACTACGGCGTACTGCCGGTGGACTCGGCGGCAGCCAAGGCATTGGGCGCCACCGCACTCAAGCCCGAGCGCTCGACCAACTACAGCTTGGGCCTGACCTACCAGCCTGCCCCGCAGCTGTCGTTTACTGCGGATGCCTACGTGATCAATGTGCGCGACCGCATCACGCTCACCGGCACCCTGCTGGGCGACGAAGTGACGCAGGCGCTGCTGGACAACGGCATCGACTCCACCTCTGGCGGACGCTATTTCACCAACGGCGCCAGCACCCGCACCAAGGGCCTGGACCTGGTCGGCAATTTCGACCAGAACCTGGGCAACTGGGGGCAACTGAAATGGACAGCTGCCTTCAACTGGAACCAGACGCAGATCCTCAGCTACAAGGAGAACGTCACTATCCAGGGCACGGACTACAGCCTGATGGACCGCCAGGCGCGCAACTTTTTGACTGAGGTGCAGCCGCACACCAAGTTGATTCTGGGCGCCAACTGGCAACACGAGCGCTGGACCAGCAACCTCACCCTGACCCGCTATGGTTCATGGCGTGAAGTGAACTCGGCGACCGACCGCAGCCTGGACCGCAAGTACAAGGCGCGCTGGATCACCGATATCGACGTGGGGTACCAACTGACCAAAGACCTCAACCTGGCCGTGGGGGCGCAGAACCTGTTTGATGTATACCCGGAACGGCAGAACCCCAGCAGCAAGACCATGACCAAGGGGTATGGGGCCTATTCGCCTTATGGCTTTACCGGGGGTTACTACTTCACCCGGCTGACTTACAACTTCTGATATGCACCGTTTGCAGGCCGGGGCTGCTGCGCAGCCCATCGCGACACAAGGCCGCTCAAGGAAATGGTAAGCCTGACCGACTGAGCCATTGCCGGCAAAATTACCATGGGGGATATCCGCACCGGTGAGCAGACCATCCTCGATTACCTGATCTAGCCGCTGGACCGGGCCAAGGAGGCACTGGTTTCAAGCCATGCAAAGTACCTGTAGGAGCAGCCTTGTGCTGCGAAGTGGCCATAGCTGGCGAAGATGATCTTTTGCCTTGCCGG
>NZ_JAWRYH010001297.1:0-238 GCF_046534675.1 Pseudomonas sp. SIMBA_067
TTACATAGGCCACTTTATCTAACTTTTTAAGCGCTTCCATAATGCACTCACCCACCAAATGGCTAGACACTTCGCGTTCGCCAGTGGCGCGTAACTGCGACTTAATAATATTAACCACTTCATCAACTTGCTCAGTGCTTACGGGGCGTTTTTCGAGGGCGCGAGTTAAGCCATTTAGTAACTTATCTTCATTGAACGGTTCGCGGCTGCCATCTTGCTTGATGACCCGTGGCATCAC
>NZ_JAWRYH010001298.1:0-238 GCF_046534675.1 Pseudomonas sp. SIMBA_067
TACGCGGCGGAGCCAGCGCATCGAGCTGGCCCGCACGCATTGACTGCAATATGACGACCGAATCCAGCAGATCGCGCCGGGTGCGCGGAAACAGAATGCCGGTTGATACGCCGCCGACCTGATGCCCGGCGCGTCCCACCCGCTGCAGTGCGCGGGCGACTGAAAGCGGTGCGCCCACCTGGATCACCAGATCCACCGGCCCCATATCAATGCCAAGTTCCAGACTGGAAGTCGCCAC
>NZ_JAWRYH010001299.1:0-238 GCF_046534675.1 Pseudomonas sp. SIMBA_067
AGCGCTTGCTCCAGTGCCTGGCTGTCGAGCGCCTGACCTGCCTTGAGCAACAGCGCCTGGTTCCAGTGGTGGCGCTGGGCAATGTCCTGCTCGAAGAACGATTGCTGGATCGGCAGCAGCAGGGTCTGGCAAGTGGCAGCCTTCTGCTCGATCAGCAATCCGCCTTCGTCCCCTTGCCTGGCGACCGAGGCCAGCCCTTGGACGGTCTGGTGCTGGAACAGCTCTTTGGGGGTGAAGC
>NZ_JAWRYH010001300.1:0-238 GCF_046534675.1 Pseudomonas sp. SIMBA_067
GGTGCCGGCGCTGGGGCAGCACAGCCAGGCCATCCTCCATCAGATCGGTTACTCGGCTGATGCCATCGACCGCCTGCGCACGCGTGGCGTTATCTGAAAAGGAATGTCAGTGATGTCCCAATCTTTAGTTCGTTCAGCCCTGTTTGTCCCCGGCAGCCGCCCGGAACGTTTCGCCAAAGCCCTGGCCAGCGGGGCCGATGCGGTGATCGTGGATTTTGAAGATGCGGTGGAAGACCCG
>NZ_JAWRYH010001301.1:0-237 GCF_046534675.1 Pseudomonas sp. SIMBA_067
GGTGCAATGGCGATACGCGCATCACGCCCCAGCTCCAGCTGGTCGACCTTCAATTCCGCAAGCGAGGCAGGGAGCAGCAGGGTTGCCGAATCAGCGACGCGCAAGTGCGTGAGGTGCACGCTGGCCGACTTGTCGGGCAGGCGCAGCATGGAATTGGCGGCGACTTCCAGGCTTTCGGCCTGAGCCAGGGGAGTGGCCAACATGGCCAGCAACATCAGATTACGCATTTCGCGGCGC
>NZ_JAWRYH010001302.1:0-237 GCF_046534675.1 Pseudomonas sp. SIMBA_067
GGGCTTCGTGGCCGAGCGCCTTGGCCAGTACTTCGATACCTATGTGCTGGATGTGCGTGGGCGTGGGTTGTCGGAGAGCGGGCCTGGGCTGGATTACGGCACCGACGCCTGTGCCGCAGACATCCCCGCGTTTGCTGCTGCGCTGGGCCTGGGCAGCTATCACCTGGTCGGGCATTCGATGGGGGCGCGCTTTGCCATTCGTGCTGCTGCCCAAGGGGCGCCGGGGTTGCAGCGGCT
>NZ_JAWRYH010000146.1:0-348 GCF_046534675.1 Pseudomonas sp. SIMBA_067
GGCGCGTTGCCGGGCCCTCCTGGAAGTCGGCGTAGATATCGTCTTCGATGATGCGCAGGTCGTGCTCGCGGGCCAGTTCCAGCAGGCGGTAGGCCACTTTGGGGGTGAGGCTGGTGCCCGTCGGGTTGTGGTACAGGCTGTTGATGAACAGGCATCGTGGGCGATGCTCCGCAAGCAAGCGCTCCAGCGCAGCCAAGTCTGGGCCCTCGGCCAGGCGCGGCACGGGCAACATGCGCACGTGGTGCTGGCGCAGCAGGTTGAACAGGTTGTAGTAACCGGGGTTTTCCACCAGCACCGTATCGCCTGGGCGCAGCAGCGTGCGTACCAACAGGTCGAGGCCATGGCTGG
>NZ_JAWRYH010001303.1:0-237 GCF_046534675.1 Pseudomonas sp. SIMBA_067
CCGGAGATTTTCCGTTCAGGCGCGTGACGCCTGCTTCTGATTGCCTGCTCTCCAGGCAGTGGTCGCCCTGATAAAGCCAGGCGCGCAGATTGGTCGATCCCCAGTCAATTGCGATGTAGCGAGCTGTCATGTGATTTCCTTTAACCTTCGTGTAGAGCTGGCGATCATGGTAAGCGCCGCCTGCTCTGCCGCATCGCCGTCCTGATGCCGTATCGCATCGAACAGCGCCTTATGTTC
>NZ_JAWRYH010001304.1:0-237 GCF_046534675.1 Pseudomonas sp. SIMBA_067
GTCTCTTTCCCTGCTACGGAACCCATTGCAGGGAAAGAGTATAACACGCTTTTATTATTCAGGCGTAAAGTGGCGTAAATGTTGTACCGTGGCAAGCCACGCTGCCACCCAGCCAATCATCGAGCATACCAGCAGCAACAGCAGGCATTCATCGAACGATAAACCATTGATATCAAACTTCGTTCCGAAAACCTGTGCCACTTCCGCAACCGCCGATGACAATCGCAGTACCAGAAT
>NZ_JAWRYH010001305.1:0-237 GCF_046534675.1 Pseudomonas sp. SIMBA_067
CGTGAAATTGGCAGAATCTGCCGGGTTGTTCGGCACCGCCGCGCAAGGAAAACGTTTGCCGGGCCTTTTGCCGCCAGCCGCTGTCCGAGACGCTAATGTGACGTGGGTCAAGCCTCATCGCTTTGGTCGGACTCAGCCACTGGGCACTGGCGTGGCAGGTGCTATGGTTACATTCCCGGCGGCCGTGCCTGCGGCCACCCGCTCACCGCGTCCAGATAAGGACAAGGAGGCTGGCAT
>NZ_JAWRYH010001306.1:0-237 GCF_046534675.1 Pseudomonas sp. SIMBA_067
TACTTCATGGCCAGCGGCATCAAGGCCAGTGTGGCGGCCAGCGAGTTTCTGGAGCATGCCAACCAGGAAGCCGAGCATGCCGACAAACTGGCGGAGCGCATCGTGCAGCTGGGCGGGGAGCCAGATTTCAACCCGGATAACCTGAGCAAGAATTCCCATGCCCAATATGTCGCGGGTAATTCATTGAAGGAGATGGTGCTGGAGGATCTGGTGGCGGAGCGAATTGCCATTGATAGC
>NZ_JAWRYH010001307.1:0-237 GCF_046534675.1 Pseudomonas sp. SIMBA_067
CATTGCTTGAAGAGTTACAAGCAGTAAAAGCGGCTAAGCGTCATCAAAAAACCAGCCTAACACAATCTGGGCGAGAGCTAAGTCGTTTGCCGGTTGACCCGCGTTTAGCAAAAATGGTGCTAACTGCACATAAACTAGGTGCATTGCGTGAGGTGATAGTTATTGTTGCCGCGCTTTCAATTCAAGACCCCCGCGAGCGACCACAAGAAAAACGCCAAGCCGCGAATGAAAAACATG
>NZ_JAWRYH010001308.1:0-237 GCF_046534675.1 Pseudomonas sp. SIMBA_067
GTATCGCCCAGGCCGTAGCCGTTGCCGGCCAGCACCGCATGGGCGTTGTCGATGGGCAGCAGGATGTAGTCGGTCAGCGGCTCGCCGTGCAATTGGCCGCGAATCACCAGGAAACCGTCCTCCTGGCGCACGCTGATGCCACTCAATGGCGCGTCGGGTTCATGGCTGCTGAGCACCTGGTAGGTGCCGACCGTGTTGGCCCACGCGGCGGACAAGGGCGGCGGCTCGATGCGCTCG
>NZ_JAWRYH010001309.1:0-237 GCF_046534675.1 Pseudomonas sp. SIMBA_067
CTCCTTGAACCCATGAGCCCATCGCGGGCAACGCCGACTATAGCGCTTCCTGTACTGTCGATGGCGGGCAGGGCCTCCAGCACCTCAATGCCCGCCTGCACATGACCGAGGACCTGAGCCTGGTGCTGGGGGGGCCGGGCAAAACAAAACCCCTTGAAGCGTAAGCCTCAAGGGGTTTGTGGTTACAGCAGGCTACCGCTTAGACGTTGAAGCGGAAGTGCATCACGTCGCCGTCTT
>NZ_JAWRYH010000147.1:0-348 GCF_046534675.1 Pseudomonas sp. SIMBA_067
AAAAACGTCACCACCGTGTACATCAATCATCTCAAGCGCTTTACCGCCGCCACGAGCAACACATGTAAGTGGATCATCAGCAACAACTACTGGAATGCCTGTTTCTTCCATGAGTAGGCGATCTAAATCTTTTAGTAATGCGCCACCGCCAGTTAACACCATGCCATGTGCTGAAATATCAGATGCCAGTTCAGGAGGTGATTGCTCAAGTGCAACCATGACAGCGCTTACAATACCCATTAGCGTCTCTTGTAATGCTTCTAAAATTTCATGCGAGTTAAGTGTGAACGAACGATGAACACCTTCTGCAAGGTTACGACCACGCACTTCTATTTCTACTGGATCGTC
>NZ_JAWRYH010001310.1:0-237 GCF_046534675.1 Pseudomonas sp. SIMBA_067
CGCAGAGCGACAAAGTGGAAAAAATCATTCCAATTCCTTCTCACAACGCGCATCGCCTGACGCTGTCACCCAGCGGCCGCAAGCTGTTCACCGATAACGAAGAGGATGCGACCATCACCGTGGTGGATCTCTGTGAAGCAGAGGGGCGGGTCATCGACACCATCCTGCTGCCCGGGCCGATTGCGGGCATCGCTGCCTCTCCGAAACACCCCTATCTGGTCGCCAGCGCCGCTGATG
>NZ_JAWRYH010001311.1:0-237 GCF_046534675.1 Pseudomonas sp. SIMBA_067
TCATAAGGGGCGATCTGCACCATCTCGAAGGGATAGTCGATCTTCTTGTCCTCATCACCCTCGATGACCAGGTTCTTGTTCAAGTAGCTCTCGTAGCTCGAGGCGCTGGTCAGGCCGACCTTCAGGCCGTCCAGGTCTTTGGCCGAATGGATGTGTTCGTCCTTGGCGTTGACCACGATCACCGCAGGCGAGGCGTAGTACTCCACCGGGAAATCAAACACCTCGGCGCGCGCCTTG
>NZ_JAWRYH010001312.1:0-237 GCF_046534675.1 Pseudomonas sp. SIMBA_067
GGTGTGTGCGGCCTGGTAAGCCCATGGAACGTGCCGTTCATGACCGCCACCTGGAAGACCGCGCCATGCCTGGCGCTGGGCAACACCGCCGTGCTGAAGATGAGCGAACTGTCGCCGCTGACCGCCAACGAACTGGGCCGCCTGGCGGTTGAAGCTGGCATCCCCAACGGCGTGCTGAACGTGATCCAGGGTTACGGCGCTACTGCCGGCGATGCACTGGTCCGCCACCCCGATGTG
>NZ_JAWRYH010001313.1:0-237 GCF_046534675.1 Pseudomonas sp. SIMBA_067
GTCAATGCCCGGGTGGTGGAACGCCTGCGCGAAATCGCCGAAATGATCAGCGAGGAAGAAATCGAGAAGGCAGAAAAGGAACGCCTGGAAGAGGTGATTGCCCAGGCCAAACCGGCTTGAGTCAATAAACCGGCGCTAGCGGCGATGTGCTACCGTTCAGCGCCGGTTTTCCATCTTTCTGTACGGTTCTTCTATGCTGGAACTTAAGGACGGTACAGCGTTCAGGATGGAAACAGC
>NZ_JAWRYH010001314.1:0-237 GCF_046534675.1 Pseudomonas sp. SIMBA_067
CGCGAGTTCTTCGATGCGGTGCCAGCGCTGGCGCGCAAGCTGCAAACGCTGATGGATGTGGGCCTGTCGTACATCAAGCTGGGCCAGTCGGCGACCACCTTGTCTGGCGGCGAGGCGCAGCGCGTGAAGCTGTCTCGCGAGTTGTCCAAGCGCGATACCGGCAAAACCCTGTATATCCTGGATGAGCCCACCACGGGCCTGCACTTTGCCGATATTCAGCAGTTGCTGGACGTGCTG
>NZ_JAWRYH010001315.1:0-237 GCF_046534675.1 Pseudomonas sp. SIMBA_067
CGCCTTGTCTGGCAGCGGAAGCCAGTGGTTGATCAGCAGCAGCGCGGCCACGATTAACAGGCCGCCAGCCGCCTCCAGCACCACCATAAACCGGGGTAATCTGGCTACACTCTGCATGATATCCTCCTGCCTTAGCGGCTGACTGAGCGTCAATTATGGTCAACAACCCAAAAATTGCGCGAGATACACGGGCTGACGGCGCGAAAAAGCCTCTGATTCAGAGGCTTCCTGACCGGG
>NZ_JAWRYH010000148.1:0-348 GCF_046534675.1 Pseudomonas sp. SIMBA_067
GTTGGCCTTGATATTGGGGAACTCCCAGCGAATCAACGGGCCGATGGCAAACATCAGCGCACGGCTGTCGCCCAGGTTGGCCAGGTGGTGATCCGACGAGGTCAACGAGGCGCCGAAGCTGACCTTCGGATACAGGTCAGCCTTGACGATGTCGACTTCCAAAGCGGCAGCCTGCAGCTCGCGTTCGGCCTTGCGCACGTCTGGCCGGCGTTCGAGCAGGCGCCAGGCGTCGCCAGCAGGCAACGGCGCGGCGAGGGTCGGGATGGTCTGGCAGGGGGCGCCGTTGTCGATCAGCGCCGCCGGTTCCTGGCCACTGAGCATGCTCAGTTCGTACAGGGCCATGCGCCG
>NZ_JAWRYH010001316.1:0-237 GCF_046534675.1 Pseudomonas sp. SIMBA_067
GGCGGTATCTGGACGTTACGTAAATCGCGTAAATCCACCTTGCTGCGCCATACACGCCATGAGCTGGCAAACGATCGGCAGCTGCTCGAGGAGGAGTCCCGTGAGCAGTAAAGTCGAACGTGAACGACGTAAGGCGCAACTGCTTAGCCAGATCCAGCAACAACGGCTGGATCTTTCTGCCAGTCGTCGTGAATGGCTGGAGGCAACAGGCGCTTACGATCGTCGCTGGAATATGCT
>NZ_JAWRYH010001317.1:0-237 GCF_046534675.1 Pseudomonas sp. SIMBA_067
TATGATCTTCCACACCCGCTTCGTGCTGGCGGCGTTCCTCGGCTGGGCCGCGACCTGGAATTCGCCGCAACGTGACGACGACTCCACCCCGTGGGGCGAGGCTGTGCGCCGCCATGGTCCGCAAACCCTGTTGGGTATCGCCTGGGCTGGGCTGGTGGCGTGGCTGAACCCGAGCTTCCTGTGGTGGCTGGCGCCTATCGTTGGCTCGTTGGTGCTGTCGATCCCGGTTTCGGTGAT
>NZ_JAWRYH010001318.1:0-237 GCF_046534675.1 Pseudomonas sp. SIMBA_067
CTAGTACAGGGTTGGGATTCAGTTGCACTTGAGTCTGATGTTGAGCTAGGCGGCACCGATCAACGCTTTAACCTATTAATGGGTCGTGAGCTGCAAAAAGATGAAGGTCAAAAACCTCAAACCGTACTAATGATGCCTTTACTTGAAGGGACTGATGGCGTTCAGAAAATGTCAAAGTCACTAGGAAACTACATAGGTATTACTGATACGCCTAGCGACATGTTTGGTAAAATCATG
>NZ_JAWRYH010001319.1:0-237 GCF_046534675.1 Pseudomonas sp. SIMBA_067
CTGACATTCCGGTGGTCGCCTTCTCGGTGGGCGAAGAGGAGCTGCGCGGCATCGACACCAAACCGCTGGTGGGTCAGTTAGCCGCCTGGAACTATTTCGAGTCTATCGATAATCCGACCAACGCGAAGTTTGTCGCCGACTACCGCGCATATGCCAAAGCACATAACCTGCCGAACGCCGCCACCGTCGTCACCAACGACCCGATGGAAGCGACCTATGTTGGCATTCATATGTGGG
>NZ_JAWRYH010001320.1:0-237 GCF_046534675.1 Pseudomonas sp. SIMBA_067
CGCCGGGCGATCTCGAAGGCGCCCTGGTCTTCGATGACCAGGCCCAGGATACCGGCGGAACGGCTGACAATGGTCGCCAGGTCCTTGTCGCTGTAGAACTCCAGGCGCTGAACAATGCCGAAACGGTCCCGCAAGGGGTTGGTCAGCATGCCGGCACGGGTGGTGGCCCCCACCAGGGTGAAGGGCGGCAGGTCGAGCTTGATCGAACGTGCGGCGGGCCCCTCGCCGATCATGATG
>NZ_JAWRYH010001321.1:0-237 GCF_046534675.1 Pseudomonas sp. SIMBA_067
TGATTTGGTAGCTGGAGAACAGCGGTCCCAGTTCCCGCGCTTTGGCAGCCTCGGTCATGAACGCCTTGACCGCGCTATCGAGGGCGACATAACCCAGGCTCGCCCGGTCCTCGATCTGCAACTTGAAGCCGCCAAGCGTGCCCAGCCCAAGGACGGGCGGCGGCGGGAAGACTGCCGTGAACGACTGCGCGATCTTGCTGAATTCGCCATTGAGATCCGTCGCTATCTGGTTCGCCC
>NZ_JAWRYH010001322.1:0-237 GCF_046534675.1 Pseudomonas sp. SIMBA_067
GCACATCACCTTTGTTCAGCATGATACTGTCATCGATCGGCATCTCAATCTGACTGCGTATCACCCGGTTCAGGAAGCAGCCGTGATCGGTGAGGTTTAACTTGCTGAGGCGTTTGTTTACCGCATTGTGGTTTTTCACCACGATCTCTTCAGTGACGATGCGCATATCCAGCAGGTCGCGGTCAAAGACCTCTTTGCCGTTGCGGAAGCTGGGGTCGAGCCGGGCGTGAGCATCGG
>NZ_JAWRYH010001323.1:0-237 GCF_046534675.1 Pseudomonas sp. SIMBA_067
TGGCCAGCCCCACCGGGATCACGAAGATGATCGTCGAACCGGACTGGAAGCCGGTGATCAGGCCGAGGATCCAGCCTTCCGGGCTTTGCGCCAGGGCCTTGGCCAACTGGTAGCCGCCCATGTCAGAGGCGATGAAGATCGGCCCGGCAATCCCTGGGTCGGCGCCCAACGCCAGGAACAGCGGCGCGATGAGCTGGCTGATGCCTGCGGATATGTACGGGATTGCCGCCATGATGC
>NZ_JAWRYH010001324.1:0-237 GCF_046534675.1 Pseudomonas sp. SIMBA_067
CCAGCACTTCATCATGGCGCTCGACCGACATGTGCTCCACATCGGCATCCAGCGCACGCCACAGGCGGTCGACCAGCGCTAGCGCGGCAGGATCGGTTTCGGCCAGCGGCGTGAGGATGACCTTGTGACGGCGGAACAGGGCAGCGTTGGAGGCCTCTACCCCGCTCTGCTCGGAACCGGCGATGGGGTGGCCGGGGACGAAGCGCGGCAAGCGCTGCCCGAAGACGACGCGCGCCT
>NZ_JAWRYH010000149.1:0-348 GCF_046534675.1 Pseudomonas sp. SIMBA_067
GTAGCCGACGATATCCTCGACTACGATCGCCTTGTTCGACAGAATCGCCTCAAGAATCTTGTTCGCGGGCATATCCTCCGTGCCCCACGTGACGCGCATCGTCGTCTGGTCCCCCAGTCCAACCTTCGCCACCCATTTCCCGAGCGTAGGCTGATATGACACACTGCGATGCACACCGCCGAAGATGTGCGTGACAAAGTCATCGACCACCCGATCCGGCACCCATGTCGATCCAAGCTGAATCGAAATATCGACAGGCTCGATGTCCTGCGGCTGCACGAGTCGTAACGCCTCGACGTTACCGCCGTAACGTGGATCGTCAAGCGCCGCGGCCTGCGCGATCTTCAG
>NZ_JAWRYH010001325.1:0-237 GCF_046534675.1 Pseudomonas sp. SIMBA_067
GTCGAACGCCTACTCGCTGACCTGGAACGCCACCCGCGCCGTCTCGCCGCTTTCATCCACCGCGCTGAGCTCGGCCTGTCCGACCTGCGGCAAGCGAACCAGCAGGCTGTCCTGCCCCTGGGTTTCGCCCAAGGGCTGGCCATTGAGGAACCACCAGCGCCGCCCGCCCCCGCCCAAGGCCGATACATAGAGTTGCAACGGCTCGCTGCTGGTGGCCGGGCGGCGCAGGTTGTCGCC
>NZ_JAWRYH010001326.1:0-237 GCF_046534675.1 Pseudomonas sp. SIMBA_067
GGGACGCTGATGGCCGGGCCGGTGTAACCGATGATGTAGTTGCCTTGGCTGTCCTTGCGGGTCTGGACAACGTTGTTGTCAGACTTGGCCGGGATCCAGGCGGTTACGAAGTAGTGCTGCAGCCAGGCGACCCAGCCGCCGGACACATTTTCTTTCAAACTACCTTTGTCGATGTCTTTCATCGACACTTTCTTGTACGGCTCGGCAGCTGTCCACAGGGCGGCGCCCAGGTAGGTG
>NZ_JAWRYH010001327.1:0-237 GCF_046534675.1 Pseudomonas sp. SIMBA_067
GCGGCCGCTTTTCTCTGAATGGCCGACCACGCCCGGTTTACCTGCGCTGCACGCCCCCGGTGGTTTATCCGTGAAGTAGCAGACCTCTGCTCATTCCACACCCTCGACCACGCCTTGATCCTCCCCTAAAAAGCCCCCGCTCTGGTGATGCCAGAGCCGCGCATAGGTACCATTTTTTTCCAGCAATTGGGTATGCGTGCCCTGCTCGATGATGCGTCCGTTGTCCATGACGATGAG
>NZ_JAWRYH010001328.1:0-237 GCF_046534675.1 Pseudomonas sp. SIMBA_067
CACGCAATGCCGCCAACAGCGCATCGTTGTGCGCTGCCGTGCGCCATTGTTGACGCAGGCCACGTAACGGGGCCACCACCTCACGCTGCCAAGGTTCGGCGATATCAACCAGGGCTTGCGCGCGCTGCTCAGTCAGGGCCACGCCGCGTGCTTGCAGCCAGGTCGCACAGAGCAACAGGCAAACGTCGCCGCCCAGCGCTTGCACGCCAAGGCAGGCCTCTTCCACGCCGGGCCTGG
>NZ_JAWRYH010001329.1:0-237 GCF_046534675.1 Pseudomonas sp. SIMBA_067
GTTGTGATTAACTCTGCGTTATTTTTAGATAAACCATTTGTTTCCACTTGTTAAATAGTAGTTAATTAGCCATTGCCCTCTTTAGTTTTTTTATCTATAGTCTATTTCGAGTACTCACAGGAGGTGCGCTTAATTAATTAAGCTTTTAGGAGTGAGTTAGCTATATTTGCTCCCCATTGAATGTGAAATGTCCACAAAAATAAGTCAGTAAATAGACTATACAAATCAATTCTAACT
>NZ_JAWRYH010001330.1:0-237 GCF_046534675.1 Pseudomonas sp. SIMBA_067
GGCCTCCGCCATGATGACCTCGGCGGAATATATCAACATGCTGGGCGTCTTTACCTACAACATGAGCGTACTGGGCGGGGTGATTGCCGGACTGGTAACGGTGGCGCTGCACAATCGCTTTTATACCCAGCAATTACCTACCGCGATGAGCTTCTTTGGCGGACGGCGTTTTGTGCCGATTGTGACCGTGGTCTGTCTGCCACTGATTGGAGTATTGCTGGCGCTGATCTGGCCTAC
>NZ_JAWRYH010001331.1:0-237 GCF_046534675.1 Pseudomonas sp. SIMBA_067
GCAACACTAGGTGATACCAACGATACTACAATTCCCGCTGTAGGCGCTGCATTTGAAGATCGTAGTGCATTAGTCGCTAGTACAAACGTGACAATTAATATTGGCGAAACTGATTATGGCCTTATGAGAGGAACGTCAATGGCAACTCCTGCGGTTTCAGGTATTGCTGCGCTAGTATGGTATAATCATAGTGACTGTACAGGCACAGAAATTCGCGATGCGTTAAAGGCAACTGCG
>NZ_JAWRYH010000150.1:0-348 GCF_046534675.1 Pseudomonas sp. SIMBA_067
CGATAAAGTACATGGCCCAATGAAAGTAGCCGAGCAAAAACTAGAGCTACAAACAACCGAACTAAAAGAAGAAGTAACAGGTTCTAAAGCACGCTTTATGCTAGTGCCACTGTTAACGTTAATTGTTAGTATGGTTGGCTTTATGTTTTACACTGGTAACGGCGTACTTGCCGAGGGCAGTGGTTCAAAATCGGTATTGTATGCCACGGTACTGGCTATTGTTGTGGCCTATTGCTTAATGATTGGTTCGCGCCAGTTTACCCACCACCAATTAGTCGATACCGGCTTTAAAGGCATGGGCGAATTACTCCCACTGGTAAGTATTGTATTGCTCTCGCTCACCTTGGG
>NZ_JAWRYH010001332.1:0-237 GCF_046534675.1 Pseudomonas sp. SIMBA_067
CTCATATGTTCGCCACAGTAAAGTGCTGTTTGGTGACCGGTTACGTTACTCCATGCGCCATAAAAGTCATAGGTCATGGCAAAAATATAATCCATGTATTGGCTTGCGGCTTGGTAGTCTACAGCTTCAATTTTATCGTAACCTGCACCAATGGCTGAGGTTAACTCGTAAGTACGACCTGTTTCTGCTTCTAGTTTATCAAGCATAGCGCGTAGCTCTTGCATTAGCGCCACATAG
>NZ_JAWRYH010001333.1:0-236 GCF_046534675.1 Pseudomonas sp. SIMBA_067
CTTGCCCAACGGCGAATTCGGGTCAACACGGTCACAGGCATTCAGGGCCAGGGCTGCGAGCAGAACAACGGTCAATCGCTTGAACATCACGGTCACTACGGCCTACGAAAATGGGCAGCCAGTATCGCTGCCCAGGGGCCAAACACCAATAGCCACATAAAAAACAGGGGCGAATATTCATCTTCGCCCGTGACAGGAAGCCCCACATGAAATCTGCCCTGCGCCACCTGGCCTGG
>NZ_JAWRYH010001334.1:0-236 GCF_046534675.1 Pseudomonas sp. SIMBA_067
ACGCGTTCTTCGACCGCAGCCACGCCGAGTACCGCAACACCGTGCAGGCGCCCTGGATACTGGAAACCGACGCGGCCGGCGACTTCGTACGCGAACACTTCGCCCGCCCCGGTGCCCGGGATGCAGTGGACAAGGCCCTGCGCCTGGACAGTACGGTGATGCTGGTGGACGACCCGGTCAAGCGCGTGGACAACATGACCATGGCCTGGGGCCTGGAGGCACGCACACCGTTCCTC
>NZ_JAWRYH010001335.1:0-236 GCF_046534675.1 Pseudomonas sp. SIMBA_067
AGGTGTTCGATGCCGCGGGTGGCCAAGGCGACATGCTCGGCCAACTGGCGCTCGACAGTGTTTTCGGCCTCACCCGATAGCCGCGCCTGCTTGCCGTCTACCACCACATCGATACGAAAGGGGTTGAGCATGCGGTTGAGCGACAGGGCGGTTTGCAGTGAGCCCTCCAGGCGGGCGTCCTGCACAGGGTCAGCGAATGCCGGGTTCATAACCGGCAGCAAAGTGGCCGCCAACAC
>NZ_JAWRYH010001336.1:0-236 GCF_046534675.1 Pseudomonas sp. SIMBA_067
TGCTGGAGCTGTTGCAGAAGTTCGATGTGTATCGGCGGCCACAGCGCTTCGACGACTTCATCAGCGCCTGCGAGATGGATGCGCGCGCGCGCCAGGGCAGTCTGGCTTATCCACAGGCTGACTACCTGCGAGGGGCAGCAGCTGCGGCAAGGGCTGTGGATGTGAAGCCGCTGGTGCAGGCTGGGCTGACCGGGCAGGCGTTGGGCGAGTCGCTTAAAGGTGAGCGATTAAAGGCG
>NZ_JAWRYH010000151.1:0-347 GCF_046534675.1 Pseudomonas sp. SIMBA_067
GCTTGAACACTGCGTGTTGTCGGCTCGGTCAGGCGCTTGTCCTCGACCGGGCCGTACGCCTTTTTTAGAAAGCCCCAGCTTTTTTCCAGCTCTGATAACGCGTGACCAACTTGGCTCCCAACTCGGACGGCAGGGCATCGAGCACCGATAGCCCATGGGCGTTCAAACGATCATGCAGTTCATTGCGGGTGTTGAGGTAGTCAATCGCGCCACTGTAGGCCAATGCTTCCGACAGGGTCTGCACGGGGACTTGGCGCAGTTCATCGAGGACATGTTCTCGCAGGCTGGCCACCATCACCCGGTGCTGCCGACTGATACGGTTGACGGCAGTCATGAGTGCCTCATCG
>NZ_JAWRYH010001337.1:0-236 GCF_046534675.1 Pseudomonas sp. SIMBA_067
GAGGCGGCGTTGCAGGCGAACACGCGCATGGTCTGGGTCGAAACGCCGAGCAACCCGCTGCTGAGCCTCACCGACCTCAGTGCAATCGCGCGTATCTGCCGGGATCGCGGGATTATCTGCGTCGCCGATAACACCTTCGCCAGCCCATGGATTCAGCGCCCGCTGGAGCTGGGTTTCGACATTGTGGTGCACTCCACCACCAAGTACCTCAACGGCCATTCCGACGTGATCGGTGG
>NZ_JAWRYH010001338.1:0-236 GCF_046534675.1 Pseudomonas sp. SIMBA_067
CGTAATCCTTCAGGATCGCCAGCAAACGCTCGCTGGCGTCGCGCTCATGCAGGAACACCGGCAGGCGCAGTTCCGCAGCCAGGGCCAGCTGGGCTTCCAGGGCTTTTTCCTGCAGCGGGCGAGGGGAGAAGTCGCGGTTGAAATCCAGACCGCATTCGCCCACTGCACGCACGCGTGGCTCATTCAGCAGTTGGCGCAAACGGCGCTCGCTACCGGCATCCCAGCCCTTGGCATCG
>NZ_JAWRYH010001339.1:0-236 GCF_046534675.1 Pseudomonas sp. SIMBA_067
CGGGCACGGTATCGGACGATCGACGATGTTGAACACCTGATCGAAGCCCATCGACTGCAGCAACCGGGAAATATCCGGGTTGGTGGTAACCACGGTCGGCAGCAGCCCAACCTTCTGGCGCGACAGGATCGACAACTTGGCCAGCAAGCCCAAGGTGGTGCTGTCGATGCTCTCGGTTTCAGTCAAGTCGATGACGATGGCCGAGAAATTCAGCGCAGTGAAGATTTTCTCGATCG
>NZ_JAWRYH010001340.1:0-236 GCF_046534675.1 Pseudomonas sp. SIMBA_067
GTGCCGGAGTTGCAGAAGCGCGGCGTGTACAAGACCGAATATGCCCAAGGCACCTTGCGCGAGAAATTGTTTGGCGAAGGCGCGCGGTTGGCGCCGAACCATCCCGGCGCGGGTTATCGCGATTTATCGGGCTTATACAAACCCAGGGTGGGAGGGGGCTTGCTCCCGATAGCGGTGGGTCAGCAACAGATAGTTACCTGACACCACCCACCTTGACCTTCAGCCAGCGGACCACC
>NZ_JAWRYH010001341.1:0-236 GCF_046534675.1 Pseudomonas sp. SIMBA_067
GTGCCGTGGCAATGACGGTGGCGTCGAGGTTTTCCATGAAGAAGGTGATGGCGACCAGCAAGGCGATGCAGGTGGCTTGGCGGGAGGTATAGGGGGCTGCCGGATTGGCCAAGGTACGCGTCCTTCTGGTTGGCAATGAATCATGGGCCGTGGAGCAGCCCCTGTGGGAGCGGGCATGCCCGCTCCCACAAAGGTCGGTGCTGGGACCTAGAGCATGCGCAAGGCCGCACGCAACG
>NZ_JAWRYH010001342.1:0-236 GCF_046534675.1 Pseudomonas sp. SIMBA_067
CGCGCCCTGCAGGTGCCCGTGGATGAACTGGCGCTGCCGTGGAGCGTTGGGGTACGCAGCGGTGACACAGGCAGCGCAGAACGAGCCCGACAAGCTCGGCGCCTGCCAAGTGTGCTGGTCACCACACCCGAGAGCCTGACGCTACTGCTGACGCGCGCACAGGCCCGCGAAGATTTCGCCACCCTGCGGCTCGTAGTGGTGGATGAATGGCACGAACTGCTGGGTAACAAGCGTGG
>NZ_JAWRYH010000152.1:0-347 GCF_046534675.1 Pseudomonas sp. SIMBA_067
CTGGTGTAGTGAGCCACCTCTTCGGTGAGGGTGGCGTTGAACATGGTGGCCATTTCACTGATGCCCTGCACCTGGTTTTGCATGTCATCGATGGCGAGATTTTCCAGCTGCCGTGAAGCGGTGTGGCTCTGGGTTAGCGTCAGAACCAGCAACAATAAAGCTACGCTGAGAGACGTCAGTACAGACAGCTTAACTCCAAGACTCAGGCCGCTGAGAGAGAGACGCTTCATAAATTACCTTTGATCAAGTTAGGGGGACACAACATCAACGGCAAAGCGCGGGAAAAGTTTAGGCCGAAATCTGGCGACTAAACGCAGCAGGGGATTTCGTAAATTAACCCGCAGACG
>NZ_JAWRYH010001343.1:0-236 GCF_046534675.1 Pseudomonas sp. SIMBA_067
GGCAAACATGAGTCAAAAATTTTCGTCACGCCAGACTTCGCTCCGCTGCTGATGAATATTCGGGTGCAGAACGGCAAAGCAGAAGCCACGGATGCCCGACCACTACATGACGACAAGGGCAATATTAACGGATTGCCGCTACAGGATGGTGTCATCGGCTCAACCAATGAAGTCGCGTTAAGCGACACACTGAAAGTGCTGAAGGGCGATAACCGTGGTCTGGATACGGAAGGCAT
>NZ_JAWRYH010001344.1:0-236 GCF_046534675.1 Pseudomonas sp. SIMBA_067
GCTCATCCATCACTACCATCAAATACTGACCAGCACGAAAAGAAAAGGCCGCGTCTGGTACGATTCGGACACGGTATACGGTATCCGTGATAGCTTCTACCGAGGTCACTTTACAGCTTAAGGTTGTCATGCGCTTTCTCTGTCGGATCGATAAATAGGGCAAAACAAACGCGCATCAGGCGCTTTTACCGTTGTTAAAAATAGCCAGTTCATCCCAGATGGCGTCAATACGCGCG
>NZ_JAWRYH010001345.1:0-236 GCF_046534675.1 Pseudomonas sp. SIMBA_067
CAGCACCTTGCGCTTGGCATTGGCTGGCAGCCCTCTGGTCTGGCTGATGCCAACCGTCACATCGCCTGCTGCCAGCAAATCCGGTATGCGCCAGTAATCCACATGCTGCACAACCACCACCACGTTCGGCGCCTCCACCCGCAGGGCCCGCAGCAGTGGCGGCAGCAAGCCCGACTCCACGTCATCGGACAAACCGATGCGAAACGTCATGTTGCTGGTCGCCGGGTCGAAGTCAT
>NZ_JAWRYH010001346.1:0-236 GCF_046534675.1 Pseudomonas sp. SIMBA_067
GTCGTTGGACACCATGGTCGACAGCGCCACGGCTTCGACGATGACCATGCCGGTGGCCGCCGAAGCGCCGCCAATGAACGCCAACAGGGCAAGGCTCGGGTGTGCCTCGGCCAGCGGCAGGCTGATGACGAACGAGTCGGAAATCACCGTGCCCGGCAGCAACATCTGCCCGGCCAGGGCAATCGGCACCACGAACAGCGCGGCCAGTGCCAGGTACATCGGGAACACCCAGCGCG
>NZ_JAWRYH010000153.1:0-347 GCF_046534675.1 Pseudomonas sp. SIMBA_067
GGCCGGCACGGCGCGGCTGTAATTGACCCGTTGCAGGCTTTGCCCGGTCTTGCTGCGTTCACTGCCGACGCTGAGGCTGCCGTAAACGTCGAACGGAATCACCAGTTGCGCCTGCACCGCCCAACTGCTGTCGCCCACCTCATGGTTGGCCGACAGGTAAAAACTGCTGTTGCGCCACAGCGGTTTGCTCCAGGTCAGGTTCACCAGGCGCGTGCGTGAATCATCCGCCGCCTGCACATCAAAATAACCGACGCCCAGGCTGCCGAAATCGTTGAGGTTCAGACTCAAGGTGGCCTGCTGGCTGCGTTTGCTGAGGCTGGCGTAAGGCGTGTCGATCAGGCTCAGGT
>NZ_JAWRYH010001347.1:0-236 GCF_046534675.1 Pseudomonas sp. SIMBA_067
GGCAAAGTGAGCGTATTCGGCATATACATTGGTGACAGGAAGTTGCAATTGTTGGCAACGCGCTAAAATTTTATTAACTCTGAACTCTGAAAGTGCTGGTGCACCACGAAGGATCAACATAAGTAATTTCACCCGGGGTTAGGGATTGAACGATATTTTAGGCGCGTATTATAGTCCAAATTACTCTCAGATTTAACTCAAAAATGCGCTTTTCATTAAATTAACTTTTTCTTTTT
>NZ_JAWRYH010001348.1:0-236 GCF_046534675.1 Pseudomonas sp. SIMBA_067
CCGTGGATGGCGAAAATCGGCGTCTTACTGGCGGGGGCCGGGTTTTCGCTGGTGTTCCCGGCATTGGGTGTAGTGGCGGTAAAAGCGGTTCCGCAGCAAAATCAGGGGGCGGCGCTGGCAACTTACACCGTATTTATGGATTTATCGCTTGGCGTGACTGGACCACTGGCTGGGCTGGTGATGAGCTGGGCGGGCGTACCGGTGATTTATCTGGCGGCGGCGGGACTGGTCGCAAT
>NZ_JAWRYH010001349.1:0-236 GCF_046534675.1 Pseudomonas sp. SIMBA_067
GTCAGATCGGAAAGTCGCAAAATCCGTCATCCCTGACATGCTCGGCCCGCGCCATCCCTGGCGCGGGACGCTTTCCTCTTCTGACCCTGTTCCCTTCGCGTTTAGATTGTCATTGCGGTCAGATTGTATCTGCTCCCTGCGCGATATGCAGGCAGCTTAACCGCGGCCGTGCGGCTCGTCCCAGTCAAACGCCGGGCCCAGCGAAATGACGCCGTTCGGGTTGATGGTCTTATGGC
>NZ_JAWRYH010001350.1:0-236 GCF_046534675.1 Pseudomonas sp. SIMBA_067
TGCGCTCGGCATAGGTGTTGACCTTGTCGTTTTTCTTGCGATAGGCCGGGTACATCGGGTACGCGCCCCACATCGGCGCGGAGTGTGCCAGCCGCCCCTGGTCGAGGTGGCAGTTGCTGCAGTTCAAACCGTTACCCACGGCTTCCGGCATCTTGCGTCGGGTATCGACAAACAAGGCATGGCCCTCGCGGACCATCTTGCCAAAGGCATTGTCCGGCAACTCGCTTTCGGCGGGC
>NZ_JAWRYH010001351.1:0-236 GCF_046534675.1 Pseudomonas sp. SIMBA_067
CGATATTGATGTAACCGTGGTGACTCGCGATTTGTGGACTTTGCTACCCGAGCTTAGCTTTAGCCGCAGTGGTGGCGAAAATAAATCAAGTATCGGCTTTCGCGAGTCTAACTTATTTGGTTGGGGCAAACGATTATCGTTTGCTCGCAAAACCGACAGTGATCGTAATGGCTATTTATTTGTTTACGATGATCCAAATATCCTATCAACACGCTACAGAGGTCGTATAGAGTATG
>NZ_JAWRYH010000154.1:0-347 GCF_046534675.1 Pseudomonas sp. SIMBA_067
ATCCAGATTTTGCTGATCTACCTGGGGTTGCCCCAACTTGGCCTGGTACCCGGCGCCATCAGTGCCGGCATCATCGCGCTGTCGCTGAACTATGGCGCCTACCTCAGCGAAATTTTCCGCGCCGGCATCCTCGGTGTGGCGCCTGGGCAACGTCAGGCGGCAATGGCCCTGGGCCTTGGCCCAGCGCAGATCTTCTGGCACGTCACCCTGCCCCAGGCCATGCGCACCATTGTCCCGCCCGCCACCAACCAGTTCATCTCCATGCTCAAGGACTCGTCCCTGATCTCGGTAATGGGCGTGTGGGAAGTGATGTTCCTGGCGCAGTCCTACGGTCGTTCAAGCTATCG
>NZ_JAWRYH010001352.1:0-236 GCF_046534675.1 Pseudomonas sp. SIMBA_067
GCTGGACCCTGGGGTGCGGCTCCGGTCGCCTGCTGGCCGACCTGATTGCGCGCAAGAACCCGCAGATCCGTGCCGAAGGCCTGGACATTTCCCGTTATGGCAACAGCCGGGAAGCGCCCAAGCACGGGCAGGGCGCGCCGGTTCACCAGCAGTAATAGCCTGTAGCGGCCTTTTCGCGGGTTCGCCCGCTCCCACAGGTACTGCACAGGCTTCAATACCTGTGATGCTCCTGTGGG
>NZ_JAWRYH010001353.1:0-236 GCF_046534675.1 Pseudomonas sp. SIMBA_067
TGGTCGTGCACCACCTGCCGCGCCTGCGTCGAGGAGTGCCCGATGATGATCGAGCACGTCGATGCCATCGTCGACATGCGCCGTCACCTCACCCTGGAAAAAGGCGTGACCCCGAACAAGGGCGCCGAGGTGCTGGACAACCTGATCGCCACCGACAACCCTGGCGGCTTCGCCCCTGGCGGGCGGATGAACTGGGCGGCCGACCTCAACCTGAAACTGCTGTCGGAGGTGAACAC
>NZ_JAWRYH010001354.1:0-236 GCF_046534675.1 Pseudomonas sp. SIMBA_067
GAAGCCCAGCTCGGCCGGCTTACTGAAGCGTTGGCATTGGGGGAGGGCTAACGCGTTTTGCCGATTACGTTCCTGCGGAAAGCCCTTGATCTCGAAGAGCAGCCGACTAAGGCTAAAGCAAAGCTGCTCCAGGCTGAACGAGAGCTCGCTGGCATCGCCTCCAGGCTAAGGCCAGCAGATGCAAGGCTATGGTGGGATCTAACCGCCGGAGTTGAGGCGCAGGAGGTCGAGGCGCG
>NZ_JAWRYH010001355.1:0-236 GCF_046534675.1 Pseudomonas sp. SIMBA_067
TCCTTGGTACAGCGCTTGAGCCGCGCCTCCAGATTCTTATCTGGCATGGCGTGGCTACGCACGGCGTTCACGGTCTGCTCGACATAATCGCGAGTAGTGCCGTAACGCCCGCAAGCGCTTTGCAGCACATGATTGAGCACGATATCCGGCAAGTTTCCGGCATAGCTGGGCAAATGCCGCTCCAACACAAACCCCAGCGCCTGCACCTGATTGCCATCTTCCAGGCGGCAACTGAG
>NZ_JAWRYH010001356.1:0-236 GCF_046534675.1 Pseudomonas sp. SIMBA_067
CTAGCAATACTAAGTAGGGCTCTGATATTTCTTTTTGTTGCGCTTTTTCTCGTAACGCATCTAGTGCCTGCTTTCCGTTTTGTTTCCAAATTATTTTAATTTTAGGATCCACTTTTTTTAGGCTTCTTGTAACGGCTTCCGCGGCAACATCGTCATCCTCAACAAGCAGTATAGATAGATTTTTGATCATAAATTTTCTTTCCTTGCAAAGCGAGGCCACCACACATGAAATGTAG
>NZ_JAWRYH010001357.1:0-236 GCF_046534675.1 Pseudomonas sp. SIMBA_067
GTTTTCGCCAGGCGTGGCAGGCGGCGGTCGACCGTCACGAGATCCTGCGCAGTGGTTTCCTCTGGCAGACCGAGCTTGAGCAACCCTTGCAGGTGGTCTACAAACAGGCGCGCCTGCCGTTTACCGAACTCGATTGGCGCGAGCGGGCAGACCGCGCCCAGGCGCTGGATGAAAGGGCGCAGGCCGCCAGGACCCAGGGTTTTGTGCTGGAGCAGGCGCCGTTGTTGAGCTTGTCG
>NZ_JAWRYH010001358.1:0-236 GCF_046534675.1 Pseudomonas sp. SIMBA_067
TGACATCGACGCGGCGTTCAAAGCCAAGGAAAAGGACCTGTTGGCCGTTTAAGGCCGAGGTTTTTTAATGGAAAAGACCAAGCCAGCGGCGCCGTCCTCGGTGCCGCGACACGTCGCGATCATCATGGATGGCAACAACCGTTTGGCGAAGAAGCGCCTGTTGCCCGGTGTTGCCGGGCACAAGGCTGGCGTCGATGCCGTTCGCGCGGTCATCGAAGTTTGTGCCGAATCGGGGG
>NZ_JAWRYH010001359.1:0-236 GCF_046534675.1 Pseudomonas sp. SIMBA_067
ATTTCGAAGACGCACTAGGCATCGACAATGGGTTTTCTCCTCGTTCTGCCCATCCTGATCTGCGGCTTCATCTACTGTAAATACAACTTCTACGACAAGACCCTCATCGCGAAATATGAAGTGCAGTCACTGTATCTGCATATCGCAATGAGGGGGCTCGTCCTCGCATCGCCATGGCTGGCGTTGGCGTTTTTCATCGAGTGGTTCACCGACGGTTTCTATGGCTTGGCCGCCCT
>NZ_JAWRYH010000021.1:0-27636 GCF_046534675.1 Pseudomonas sp. SIMBA_067
CGGGGCTATAGCTCAGCTGGGAGAGCGCCTGCATGGCATGCAGGAGGTCAGCGGTTCGATCCCGCTTAGCTCCACCAATTTTGCCGCGGTTCGCGTAAGCGGGCCGGCACGAAGGTTACGTCCCCTTCGTCTAGTGGCCTAGGACACCGCCCTTTCACGGCGGTAACAGGGGTTCGAGTCCCCTAGGGGACGCCAGTTTTACACAAGCGATGTTTCATGATGTCGCTGGGCCGCGAGGCTAGAAACCCGGGGCTATAGCTCAGCTGGGAGAGCGCCTGCATGGCATGCAGGAGGTCAGCGGTTCGATCCCGCTTAGCTCCACCAATTTTGCCGCGGTTCGCGTAAGCGGGCCGGCACGAAGGTTACGTCCCCTTCGTCTAGTGGCCTAGGACACCGCCCTTTCACGGCGGTAACAGGGGTTCGAGTCCCCTAGGGGACGCCACTTTTCCTGCGTTTTGCAGGGCTTAAAAAGGCTCGTCGATTATTGATGAGCCTTTTGTTTCGGGGCTATAGCTCAGCTGGGAGAGCGCCTGCATGGCATGCAGGAGGTCAGCGGTTCGATCCCGCTTAGCTCCACCATTTCTGCCAGGGTTCACGCAAGTGAATCTTCGCGAAGGTTACGTCCCCTTCGTCTAGTGGCCTAGGACACCGCCCTTTCACGGCGGTAACAGGGGTTCGAGTCCCCTAGGGGACGCCATCTTTACCCGCGTTTTGCGGGACTTTAAAGGCTCATTCGCTTATTGAATGAGCCTTTTGTTTTTTCTCCCTTCCGAACATTTCGCAGCTGACAAGTGGCGTGAAATTACGCTTGCCAAAAAATATGATATTGATAATATTTCGAACATCATATTTTGAATGGCGAGTGCCTGATGAGCGACAAGAAGAGCAGAACCCGCGAGCGCATTCTGGAAGCGGCACGCAGCGCGCTGATCCAGCACGGCCCGGCCGAGCCCAGCGTCAGCCAGGTGATGGGCGCAGCAGGGCTGACCGTCGGCGGTTTCTATGCCCACTTCGACAGCAAGGACGAGCTGATGCTCGAAGCGTTCCGCCAGCTGTTGGGTGAGCGCCGCGCCTTGCTCGCCCAGATCGACCCCAACCTCGATGGTGCGGGCCGCCGAGCGCTGGCCAGTGCCTTCTACCTGTCGCGCAAACACCGGGATGCCGAGGTGCATGCCTGCCCGCTGCCCAACTCGCTGGGCGAGATGCAGCGCCTTCCGGAGGTCTTCCGCGAGGTATTGGCCGAGCACATCGAGCTGATGACTGCAGCCATGGTCGACCGCCCTGAAGATGCCGACAAGGCCCTGGCCGACCTGGCGCTCATGGTCGGTGGC
The DNA here is from genome assembly GCF_046534675.1 of Pseudomonas sp. SIMBA_067. Lineage (NCBI taxonomy): Bacteria > Pseudomonadati > Pseudomonadota > Gammaproteobacteria > Pseudomonadales > Pseudomonadaceae > Pseudomonas > Pseudomonas sp. SIMBA_067. The sequence continues at coordinate 1,332 of NZ_JAWRYH010000021.1, forward strand.
CTTGCCCTGGCCCGCGCCTTGGGCACCAGCGAGCTGTCTGACCGTATTCTGCGCGCCGCCAAATCGGCGGTGCTTTAACCCTGGAGCATGGCGATGACTACCCTGAGCTGGATTCGTGGTGTCAATGGCACCCTGGGCCGCCTGGCCCCCGAGCATGTCGCGGGCAAGATGCGCCGTGCCTTCATGACCCCGCGCAATCTGCCGCCTCGGGATTGGGAGCTGCCCGTGCTGGCCAGCGCCGAGCGCATCACCCTGCGCTTCGGGTTGTCTGCCTTGCGCTGGGGCAAAGGCCCGACCGTGCTGCTGATGCACGGCTGGGAAGGGCGCCCGACCCAGTTTGCCGCCTTGATCGAGACCTTGGTCCAGGCCGGGCACACGGTGGTGTCGCTGGAAGGGCCGGGCCATGGCCGTTCGCCTGGCGAGCAGGCAAATGTGGTGTTGTTTGCCCGGGCGCTGCTGGAGGCCGCTGCCGAGCTGCCGCCGTTGCGTGCGGTCATTGGCCACTCCATGGGCGGTGCCAGTGTGCTGCTGGCCTTGCAGATGGGGCTGCGCGCGCAGGCCGCGGTCAGCATTGCCGCGCCGGCGCGGCTGCTGGGCGTGCTGCGCGGTTTTGCCCATCGCCTGGGGATGCCGGCGCGCGCGCGGGCGGCGTTCATTCGCCAGGTTGAGCGGGATGTGGGCATGCAGATCGCGCGGCTGGATGTTACCGGTTACCAGCTGGAGCTTCCGGGGTTGGTGGTGCATGCCGCCGATGATGCCCTGGTGGCCGCCGATGAAGCCCAGGTTATTCACAAGGCCTGGTTCGATAGCCGCCTGATGCTGCTGGAGGAGGGTGGCCACCAGCGAGTGCTGTCCGACCCGCGCGTGAGTGAAGGCGTGCTCGAACTGCTGGCCAGGGCAGCTTCGCCGGCGCGCCAAAGCGCTTGAGCATCCGTTACACTCTGTGCGAATCCTGTAGGAGCAGCCTTGTGCTGCGAAGAGGCCCTTAGGAGCAGCGCATCTGTTGTGGCCGTAATGGCCTCTTCGCAGCACAAGGCTGCTCCTACAGGGGAGGGTTACATTTTCGATTCTCAGGAGTGTGCATGAGCTGGGACCTGGCAACACCCTTCGTCATCGACCTGCGCGTCGGTAGCGAGGATATCGACGGCCTAGGCCACGCAAACAACGCGGTGTACGTCACCTGGCTGGAGCGGTGCGCCTGGCGTCACTCCCAGCGGTTAGGCCTGGACCTGGCCGAGTATCGGCGCCTGGACCGGGCGATGGCTGTGGTGCGCCACGAAATCGACTACCTGGCCGCCGCCTATGAGGACGACGAACTGCAACTGGCCACCTGGATCATCGACTGGGACCAGCGCCTGCGCATGACCCGGCGCTTTCAGCTCAAGCGCCCGCGTGACGGGGTAACCCTGTTGCGCGCGCAAACCACCTTTGCCTGCATCGAGCTGTCCAGTGGCAAGCCCAAGCGCATGCCGGCGGAATTCGTCGAAGGTTACGGTCCGGCGCTGATCGGCGCCTGAATCGCCGGCAATTTTTGTTAGACTGCCGGCTTTTCCGCCGAGACCCCGACATGCAAATTGCCCTGGCCCCCATGGAGGGGCTGGTTGACAACATCCTGCGCGACGTATTGACCCGCGTGGGCGGTATCGACTGGTGCGTCACCGAGTTCATTCGCGTGTGCGACCGCCTGCTGCCGGCGTCCTCGTTCGACAAGCTGGCGCCCGAGTTGCGCCAGGGTGCGCGCACGGCCGCCGGGGTGCCCATGCGCGTGCAGTTGCTGGGTTCGGACCCGGTGTGCCTGGCGGAAAACGCGGCGCTGGCCTGTGAGCTGGGTGCGCCCGTGATAGACCTGAACTTCGGCTGCCCGGCCAAGACCGTGAACAAGTCACGGGGTGGTGCCGTGCTGCTCAAAGAGCCGGAGTTGCTGCACGCCATCGTGCGTGAGGTGCGCCGCGCGGTACCAGCGCATATCCCGGTCACTTCGAAGATGCGCCTGGGCTTCGACAGCCCCGACGGCGCGCTGGAGTGTGCCACGGCCCTGGCAGAGGGGGGCTCGGCGCATCTGGTGGTGCATGCGCGGACCAAGGTCGAAGGCTACAAGCCGCCGGCGCATTGGGAGTGGGTGGCGCGGGTGCAGGATGTGGTCAAGGTGCCGGTGTTCGCCAATGGCGAGATCTGGACCGTCGATGACTGGCGCCGCTGCCGTGAGGTCAGTGGGGCCAAAGACATCATGCTGGGCCGAGGGCTGGTATCGCGCCCTGACCTGGGCCTGCAGATTGCCGCGGCGCGTGACGGGCGTGACTATCAGCCGATGAGCTGGGATGACCTGCTGCCGTTGTTGCGCGAGTTCTGGCGTCAGGCCCAGGCCAAACTGTCACCGCGCTATGCGCCGGGGCGGATGAAGCAGTGGTTGGCGATGCTGACCCGCAGTTACCCCGAAGCGGTGGTGTTGTTTGCCGAGTTGCGCCGGGAGGATGACTGCGCACGGATCAGCCGGCTGCTGGGGGTGGAGGTGCAGGCTTTGGAGGCCTGTGTTGCCTGAGCTGGCCTCTTCGCGGGCGCGCCCGCTCCCACAGGTAGGGCACTGGTCCTGAGGCCTGTGGTGATCCTGTGGGAGCGGGCATGCCCGCGAAAAGGGCTGCACCGATTTCAAATTTTTTACCCCTGGCCCCTTGAAAGCTTTTCCCTCGTCCATATCTCTTGAGTACGCGATGCCGAAGTCGGGTCGCGTAGTGACTTACTTGCTGAATCTCAGGAGTTTATGACCATGACTACCGCTTTCTCTCTTGCTCCACTGTTCCGCCATTCCGTTGGTTTCGACCGTTTCAACGACCTGTTCGAATCCGCGGCACGCAATGAGGCCGGTAGCAGCTACCCGCCCTACAACGTGGAAAAGCATGGCGAGGACCACTACCGCATCGTGGTTGCCGCAGCCGGTTTCCAGGAGCAGGACCTCGACCTGCAGGTCGAGAAAGGTGTCCTGACCGTAACCGGTGGCAAGCGCGACAATAGCGCCACTGAAGTGACCTACCTGCATCAGGGTATCGCGCAACGCGCCTTCAAGCTGTCGTTCCGCCTGGCCGACCATATCGAAGTGAAAGCCGCCGGCCTGGCCAACGGCCTGCTCAGCATCGACCTGCTGCGCATCGTGCCTGAAGAAGCCAAGGCCAAGCGCATCCCGATCAATGGCGAAAAACCAGCGCTGAACTGATCACGCTGCAATGATAAAGGGCACCCTCGGGTGCCCTTTTTTGTAGTCGCCTGCATCTGCTTCAGTAGTCTGCCGGCGCCTCCAGCAACAACTTGCGAAATTCCGGCAACGGCAGCGGCCGGCTGTGCAGGTAGCCCTGGTACAGGTGACAGCCCAGCTGTTCGAGAAACTCAAGTTGCTCGGTCAGCTCCACCCCCTCGGCAATCACTGCCAGGTCGAGGCTGCGGGCCATGGCGACAATGGCTCGGACGATTTCAGCGTCGTTGGGGTCGAACGGTGCGTCGCGCACGAAGGTCTGGTCGATCTTCAGCGCATCGACCGGCAGGCGCTTGAGGTAAGTCAGCGACGAATATCCAGTGCCAAAGTCATCCATGGCAAAACTCACCCCGTAACGCTTCAGTTCGCGCATCTTGCTGATGGTGTCTTCCAGGTTCTGGATGACGATGCCTTCGGTGATCTCCAGCTTGAGCATGTGCCGAGGCAGCCGGTAATCGTCCAGGCTGCGCAGCACGCGCTCGACAAAGTTGTTCTGGCGGAACTGCCGCGGGCTGATGTTCACGCACAGGCTGAAATCATCGGCGTCGATCAGCCCGTCGGCCAGCATGCGTGCGCAGGCATCGCAGGCTTCGTCAAGGATCCAGCTGCCAACTTCCAGGATCAGGCCGCTTTCTTCCAGTACCTGAATGAACTGCGCGGGCGGTTGCTGGCCCAGTTGCGGGTGGTGCCAGCGCAGCAGCACCTCGGCGCCGACGATACGGTTGTCGCGGGCATCCACCTGCGGCTGGAAGTGCAGCGCCAGTTCGCCCCGGGCCAAGGCCAGGCGCAGGTCGTTTTCCATGCGCAGGCGTTCGCTGGCGGCCTTCTGCATGGTGGTATGGAACAGCTGGGTGGTGTTGCGCCCGGAGTCCTTTGCCCGGTAAAGGGCGATATCGGCACGCTTGAGCAGATCGGCCGGGGTGGTGCCGTGGTCGGGGATCAGCGCCACGCCGATGCTGGGTGTTACCTGCAGGCGCTGGCCATCCAGTGACATCGGTTCGGCCAGCAGCTCACGCAGCGTGTCGGCCAGTTCGCGCACTTTTTCCTCCACCACCTCACGGCTGCCCTCCAGGCCGCTGAGCAGTACCACGAACTCGTCGCCACCCAGGCGGGCCACGGTGTCCTCCAGGCGCACACTGGCTTCCAGGCGGGCGGTGATGATCTTCAGCACCGTGTCGCCCACCGGGTGGCCCAGTGAGTCGTTGATGTGCTTGAAGTGGTCGAGGTCGAGGAACAGCAGGGCGCCGCGCAGGTTATGGCGCTTGAGCAGGGCGATCTGCTGGCTCAGGCGGTCCATCAGCAGGGCGCGGTTGGGCAGGTTGGTCAACGGGTCGTGATAGGCCAGGTGGCGGATCTGCGCCTGGGCGTTCTTCAACTGGCTGACGTCGCGGGCAGTCAATAGCAGGCAGTCGACTTCGTTGAGGGTGATCGGCTCGACAGAGACTTCAACGGTGAGGATATCGCCGCGCTTGTTACGGCCGAGCATTTCCCGGTGATGCACCCGGCCGCGGTCGCGCAATTCGGCCAGCAACGCGCTGCGCTGCTTGTCGTCGGCCCAGATACCGATTTCGTACACCGTGTGGCCGACCACATCGGCGGCGCTGTAGCCGGTCAGGCGGCAGAAGCCGTCGTTGATTTCCAGGTAACGGCCGCTGTGGCGTTCGGTGATGGTGATGGCGTCGGGGCTGGAGTGGAAGGCCTTGGCAAACTTCTCTTCGCTGGATTTGAGCGCCGCCTCGGCGCGTTGCTGCTGGGTGATGTCGCGCAGGGTGGTAACGCTGCAGGGCTGGTCGTCAACGGTGATCAGGCGGCTGGAGATCACGCAGGTCAACGGGGTGCCGTTGCGGTGGTTGACCACCACGGCGACGTTGCTCAAGGCCTGTTCGCGGATCACCCGCTCGATACGTTGCGCACGCTCGATGGACTCGGCCCACAGGCCGATTTCCTCGGCGGTGCGGCCGATCACCTGGCCGCTGTCCCAGCCAAAGGTCTGGCTGAACGCCGGGTTGATCTCGATGAACTGGCCGGTATCCTGGCGGGTCACGCAGATCGGGTCGGGGCTGACCTGGAACAGGCTCGCGAACTTCTCTTCCGAGGCGCTCAGGCGCTGCTCGCGCTCCACCTGGTCGGTGATGTCGAGCAGGGTACCGGCCATGCGCAGCGGGTTGCCCTGCTCGTCGCGGTACAGCCGTGCACGGCTTTCGATGTAACGCGAAATGCCGCTTTCCAGCTGCACCCGGTAGGTGATCTGGTAGTTCCCGGCGGGCCCTTCGCGCAGGCTGCGGTAGGCCTGGCGCATCGAGTTGCGTTCCTGCTCTGGCACCCCCTCGAAAAACGCATCGAACGATTCGTGAAAAGGGGTGGGCGGCAGGCCGTGCAGCTGCGCGGCGCGGGCCGAGCCGTAGAGCATGCCGCTGGGGATGTGCCAGTCCCAGGTGCCCAGCTGCGCCGAGTCCAGGGCCAGGTCCAGGCGCTCCTGGCTGTCCTTCAGGGCCTGCTCGGCGCGCTTGCGTTCGGTGGTGTCGACAAAGGTGCTGATCAGGAAGGTGACGCCCTCCAGTTCGATGCCCTGGGTGCAGAGTATGCCGTCGTGCACCTTGCCGCTGGTGGCGCGGAACTGCACCTCCATGATCAGCGGGCCGCCGCTGGCGCGGGTCGACTCCATCACCTGGTGGCGCTGTTCGGGGTTGACCCACAGGCCCAGCTCCAGGCTGGTCTTGCCTATTACCTGGCTGCCCGGCCAGCCAAACATGTCTTCGAAGTGCTGGTTGACCTCGAAGATCATGCCGTCGTGGCGGCGGGTGAGAAGAATGGCGTTGGGGCTGAGGTGGAACAGGGTGGCGAAGCGCTTTTCCGAATTGATCAGCGCTGTTTCCCGTTCGCGCTGGCGAGTGATTTCGCGGATCACCCCGATCATTTGTGGCCGGCCATGCTGGTCGTGGGTCAGGCTACCGTTGATCTCCAGCCAGTGCAGGCTACCGTCCGGCCAGCGAATACGGTGACGCATGGCCTGTTCCACCGGCTCGCCGTTGAATACCGCCTGGAATACCTGGCGCGTGCGCGCGCGGTCTTCCTCGGGCAGCAGGTCGAGGTAGTCGACATCGGCGGGCAACGGCCGCTGCGGGTCGAAGCCGAACAGGGCCTGGGTGCCCCGTGACCAGCTGACCCGGCCGCTTTCGATATCCCATAGCCAAGCCCCCAGGCGCGCACCGTTGAGGGCGGCCAGCAGTTGTGGGGCGTTTTGCCAGGCCTGTTCCGACTCTTGGGGATCGGCCGCTGGGATACGCGGCAGGCGCAAAAAGCGGTTTGCTGATTTGGGCATCGGTACCAGACCTTTGGCGTATGACGCGTCCTTGAATTGGAAGTACCGGGCTGACGGCCGGTCAGGCGGGCCCTGCGTGGCTGTCGAGCAGGGCCATGAATGCCCTGGCCGCGTTCGATAGCGTTCGCTCCGTGTGCAAGATGTAGCCTAGCTGGCGCGACAGCTGTATGCCCGGCAAGGCGATGGGTGCAACCTGTTCGTCGAGCATGGTGCGTGGCAATACGCTCCAGGCCAGGCCGATCGATACCATCATCTTGATGGTTTCCAGGTAGTTGGTGCTCATGGCGATGTTCGGCGTCAGGCCCTGGCTTTCGAACAGGCGCTGGACAATATGGTGGGTGAAGGTGTTGCCGCCAGGGAATACCGCCGGGTGGCGGGCGACATCCGCCAGGCTGACCTCATGGTTGTTGGCCAGCGGGTGCTCGGGGGCGGCGACGAAGTCCAGGGCGTCGTCCCACACCGGCACGGCTTTGACCAGGTGATGCGGGTCGGGCGCCAGGGTGATCACGGCAATTTCGGCGCGGCCATGCAGAATTTCGTCGTAGGCCTGTTCGGAATCCAGAAACTGAATATCCAGCGCCACGGCCGGGTACTGGCGGGTGAACGTCCGCAGCAGTGGTGGCAGGCGGTGCAGGCCGATGTGGTGGCTGGTGGCCAGGGTCAGACGACCGCTCACGGCCCCGGTCAGATTGGTCAGCGCGCGTCGGGTATCATCAAGGACATTGAGGATCTGGTAGGCCCGTGGCAGCAGGGCGCGCCCAGCCTCGGTCAAAGTCACCTCGCGGCCCAGGCGGTCGAACAGCCGTACACCCAGTTGCTGCTCCAGCCCGGCGATGCGTTTGCTGATGGCCGGCTGGGTCAGGAACAGCCGTTCGGCAGCCCCGGAAAAGCTGCCGGTTTCGGCAATGGCGATAAAGGCACTGAGGTTGGCCAGGTCCATGTAGTCGTATTCCTTTGGGTTATCCAAAGCATAAAAATTATGAATTTGAGTTATTCAATCTAACCCCATAGCATCGTCCGTACAAGCCAAGGGGTCTTTGGCATAGAAAGACGCTGATGAGGAACAGTCTGATGGCTGGCAAAACGCTCTACGACAAACTCTGGGAAGCCCATGAGGTCAAGCGCCGTGATGACGGCTCGTCCTTGATCTACATCGACCGCCACATCATCCACGAAGTGACGTCGCCCCAGGCCTTCGAAGGCCTGCGCCTGGCCAACCGCAAACCGTGGCGCATCGACACCAACATCGCCACCCCCGACCACAACGTGCCGACCACGCCAGAGCGCAAGGGCGGTATCGAGGCCATCGTCGACCAGGTGTCGCGCCTGCAGGTGCAGACCCTTGACGAAAACTGTGACGAATACGGCATCGTCGAATTCAAGATGAATGACGAACGCCAGGGCATCGTCCACGTCATCAGCCCGGAGCAGGGGGCCACCTTGCCTGGCATGACCGTGGTCTGCGGCGACTCGCACACCTCCACCCATGGCGCCTTCGGCGCCTTGGCCCACGGCATTGGTACTTCCGAGGTTGAGCACGTGCTCGCCACCCAGTGCCTGGTCGCCAAGAAGATGAAGAACATGCTGGTGCGCGTGGAAGGCCAGTTGCCTGCCGGCGTTACCGCCAAGGACATCGTCCTGGCCGTGATCGGCAAGATCGGCACCGCCGGTGGCAACGGCCACGCCATGGAGTTCGCCGGCAGCGCCATCCGCGAATTGTCGATGGAAGGCCGGATGACCATCTGCAACATGTCCATCGAGGCCGGTGCCCGTGTGGGCCTGGTGGCCACTGACGCCACCACCGTTGCCTATGTCGAAGGCCGCCCGTATGCGCCGAAGGGCGAGCAGTGGAAGCAAGCGGTCGAGTCGTGGAAAGACCTGGTGTCGGATGACGATGCCGTGTTCGACACCGTGGTCGAGCTGGATGCCAGCCAGATCAAGCCACAGGTCAGCTGGGGCACCTCGCCCGAGATGGTGTTGGCCGTCGACCAGCGCGTGCCGGACCCGGCTGCCGAAGCCGACCTGGTCAAGCGTGGTTCGATCGAGCGTGCCTTGAAGTACATGGGCCTGACCGCCAACCAGGCGATCACCGACATCCAGCTGGACCGCGTGTTCATCGGCTCGTGCACCAACTCGCGTATCGAAGACCTGCGCGCCGCGGCCGAAATCGCCAAGGGCCGCAAGGTCGCCGCTACCGTCAAGCAAGCCATCGTCGTGCCGGGCTCGGGCCTGGTCAAGGCCCAGGCCGAGCGCGAAGGCCTGGACAAGATCTTCGTCGAAGCCGGTTTCGAATGGCGTGAGCCAGGCTGTTCGATGTGCCTGGCGATGAACCCGGACCGTCTGGAGAGCGGCGAGCATTGCGCGTCCACCTCCAACCGCAACTTCGAAGGCCGTCAGGGCGCCGGTGGCCGTACCCACCTGGTCAGCCCGGCCATGGCGGCCGCTGCCGCAGTGACCGGCCACTTCATCGATGTCCGCGAGTTGATCCAAGGGAGCGCAGCATGAAAGCCTTTACCCAGCACACTGGCCTCGTCGCGCCGTTGGACCGTGCCAACGTCGACACCGACCAGATCATCCCCAAGCAGTTTCTGAAGTCGATCAAACGCACCGGCTTTGGCCCTAACCTGTTCGACGAATGGCGCTACCTGGACGTGGGCCAGCCCTACCAGGACAACAGCAAGCGCCCGCTCAACCAGGATTTCGTGCTCAACCACGAACGCTACCAGGGTGCCAGCGTGTTGCTGGCGCGGGAGAACTTCGGTTGCGGCTCCAGCCGTGAGCACGCCCCGTGGGCACTGGATGAGTACGGCTTCCGCAGCATCATTGCGCCGAGCTTTGCCGACATCTTCTTCAACAACAGCTTCAAGAACGGACTGTTGCCGATCATCCTCAGCGATGAAGAAGTGGACGAGCTGTTCAAGCAGGTCGAAGCCAACCCGGGCTACCAGCTGACCGTCGACCTGCAAGCGCAGGCGGTGACCCGCCCGGATGGCAAGGTGCTGCACTTCGAGATCGATGCGTTCCGCAAACACTGCCTGCTCAACGGCCTTGACGATATCGGCCTGACCCTGCAGGACAGCGATGCGATCAAGGCCTTCGAAGGCAAGCACCGCGCCAGCCAGCCTTGGCTGTTCCGTGATGCCTGAGTGATGTAGGTGAGTTTGCTGGCCTCATCGCCGGCAAGCCAGCTCCCACAGGATCACCACAGGCCTGAATGCTGTTGGTTTCCTGTGGAGCTGGCTTGCCGGCGATAGGGCCAGTAAAAACAACCCAAGACCAAAAGGATTTAGACATGACCAGCACCCAACACACCGACGTGGTCCAGCGCCAGTTCGGCGAACAGGCCAGCGCCTACCTCAGCAGCGCCGTGCACGCCCAGGGCAGTGAATTCGCCCTGTTGCAGGCCGAGCTGGCGGGGCAGGCGCATGCCCGCGTGCTGGACCTGGGCTGCGGTGCCGGTCATGTCAGTTTCCACGTCGCCCCGCTGGTTGCCGAGGTGGTCGCCTATGACCTCTCGCAATCCATGCTCGACGTGGTCGCCAGCGCCGCCGCCGAGCGCGGCCTGGCCAATATCACCACCGAGCGTGGTGCTGCCGAACGCTTGCCGTTCGCCGATGCCTCGTTCGACTTCGTCTTCAGCCGCTACTCGGCCCACCACTGGAGCGACGTGGGCCTGGCCCTGCGCGAAGTGCGCCGGGTGCTCAAGCCAGGTGGCGTGGCGGCGTTCATCGACGTGATGTCGCCCGGCAGCCCGCTGCTCGACACCTACCTGCAAACGGTCGAAGTGCTGCGCGACACCAGCCATGTGCGCGACTACTCCGCTGCCGAATGGCAGCGCCAGGTCAGCGAAGCCGGCCTGCATGTGCGCAGCCACACGCGCCAGCCGCTGCGCCTGGAGTTCACTAGCTGGGTCGAGCGCATGCGTACCCCCGAGCCGATGCGCGTGGCCATCCGCCAATTGCAGCAAGCCATGGGTGAAGAAGTACGGCAGTATTACCAGATCGAGGCCGATGGCTCGTTCAGCACCGATGTGCTGGTGTTGTGGGCCGAGCGTTAAGCACTTTTCGGTGGGGCCCGTCTGGCCGCACCGCGTGAATGAATAGAGGAAAGCATGAGCAAGCAGATTCTGATTCTCCCAGGTGACGGTATCGGCCCGGAAATCATGGCCGAAGCGGTCAAGGTGCTGGAACTGGCCAACGACAAGTTCCAGCTCGGCTTCAGCCTGGAGCACGACGTGATCGGTGGCGCGGCCATCGACAAGCACGGTGTGCCGCTGGCCGACGAAACCCTGGAGCGTGCGCGCAAGGCCGATGCCGTGCTGCTGGGCGCCGTGGGTGGCCCGAAGTGGGACAAGATCGAGCGTGACATCCGCCCGGAGCGCGGCCTGCTGAAAATCCGTTCGCAACTGGGCCTGTTCGCCAACCTGCGCCCGGCCATCCTCTACCCGCAACTGGCCGATGCCTCGTCGCTGAAGCCGGAAATCGTTTCGGGCCTGGACATCCTCATCGTCCGTGAGCTGACCGGTGGCATCTACTTCGGTGCCCCGCGTGGCCAGCGCGAGCTGGAAGGCGGCGAGCGCCAGGCCTACGACACCCTGCCGTACAGCGAAAGCGAAGTGCGCCGCATTGCCCGTGTCGGCTTCGACATGGCCCGCGTGCGCGGCAAGAAGCTGTGCTCGGTGGACAAGGCCAACGTCCTGGCGTCCAGCCAGCTGTGGCGTGAAGTGGTCGAAGACGTGGCCAAGGACTACCCGGATGTCGAACTGAGCCACATGTACGTCGACAACGCTGCCATGCAGCTGGTACGTGCACCCAAGCAGTTCGACGTGATGGTGACCGACAACATGTTCGGTGACATTCTGTCGGATGAAGCTTCCATGCTGACCGGTTCCATCGGCATGCTGCCTTCTGCATCGCTGGATGCCGACAACAAGGGCATGTACGAGCCGTGCCACGGCTCGGCGCCGGACATCGCCGGCCTTGGCATCGCCAACCCGCTGGCGACCATCCTTTCGGTGTCGATGATGCTGCGTTACAGCTTCAATCAGTTGGCCGCCGCCGACGCGATCGAGAAGGCCGTTAGCCTGGTTCTGGACCAGGGTTTGCGCACCGGCGACATCTACTCGGAAGGCTGCCGCAAAGTTGGTACGCAGGAAATGGGCGACGCAGTAGTCGCAGCGCTGCGGAATCTGTAATCTCTCTGGCCCGCCACCCCAAATTCCCGGTGGCGGCCCACTTTTAGCAAAGGTGTAGTTGCGATGAAACGTGTAGGTCTGATCGGTTGGCGCGGTATGGTCGGTTCCGTGCTCATGCAGCGGATGCTGGAGGAGCAGGATTTCGACCTTATCGAGCCGGTGTTCTTCACTACTTCCAACGTGGGTGGCCAAGGCCCGAACGTGGGCAAGGATACAGCGCCGCTCAAGGACGCGTATTCGATTGAAGAACTCAAGACCCTCGACGTTATCCTGACCTGCCAGGGCGGCGACTATACCAACGAGGTCTTCCCCAAGCTGCGTGAAGCCGGCTGGCAGGGTTACTGGATCGATGCTGCCTCGTCCCTGCGTATGCAGGATGACGCCGTGATCGTCCTCGACCCGGTCAACCGCAAGGTCATCGACCAGCAGCTGGACGCCGGTACCAAGAACTACATCGGCGGCAACTGCACCGTCAGCCTGATGCTGATGGGCCTGGGTGGCCTGTTCGAAGCCGGCCTGGTCGAGTGGATGAGCGCCATGACCTACCAGGCAGCCTCGGGTGCCGGCGCGCAGAACATGCGCGAGCTGATCAAGCAGATGGGTGCCACCCACGCCGCCGTTGCCGACGACCTGGCCAACCCGGCCAGCGCCATCCTCGACATCGACCGCAAGGTTGCCGAGGCCATGCGCAGCGAAGCCTTCCCGACCGAGAACTTTGGCGTGCCACTGGCGGGTAGCCTGATCCCGTGGATCGACAAGGAACTGCCGAACGGCCAGAGCCGTGAAGAGTGGAAGGCCCAGGCCGAGACCAACAAGATCCTCGGCCGCTTCAAGAGCCCGATCCCGGTCGACGGCATCTGCGTGCGCATCGGCGCCATGCGTTGCCACAGCCAGGCGCTGACCATCAAGCTGAACAAGGATGTGCCGATCGCCGACATCGAAGGCATGATCAGCCAGCACAACCCTTGGGTGAAACTGGTGCCGAACCAGCGTGAAATCAGCATGCAGGAACTGACCCCAACCAAGGTCACCGGCACCCTGAACATCCCGGTTGGCCGCCTGCGCAAGCTGAACATGGGCTCGCAGTACCTGGGCGCTTTCACCGTGGGTGACCAGCTGCTGTGGGGTGCTGCCGAACCGCTGCGCCGCATGCTGCGGATCCTGCTGGAGCGTTGATCGTTCTGCTTTGACTAAAAACCCGCGCTGGCGACAGCGCGGGTTTTTTTTGAGTGTTCGCCACAGCATTTTTAGTGCCGGTGAGATCGAGCGCCGCCCGCGCGGCGCTCGATATCACAAACACCGCAAATCCCAAGCCATCCCCGCTAGCCCTCACGCAACCCACAGCGACGAAGATACGGCCAGCACAGACAAAACCCTACAATCCGAGTAAAGTGCCGCCCCCGCCGTTTTCTGCAAGAGGATCCCTACCATGACACACCCTTTGGACATCGCCGTCGTCGGCGCCACCGGCAGCGTCGGTGAAGCCTTGGTGCAGATCCTCGAAGAGCTGGCGTTCCCGGTCGCCACCCTGCACCTGCTGGCCAGCATGGAGTCGGCAGGCAGCAGCGTGATGTTCGCCGGCAAGAAGCTCAAGGTGCGTGAAGTGGACAGCTTCGACTTTGCCCAGGTCAAGCTGGCCTTCTTCGCCACTGGCGCCGCAGTCAGCCGCAGCTTTGCCAGCAAGGCGCTGCAGGCGGGCTGCACGGTGATCGACCTGTCTGGTGGCCTGGACGACGCCCTGGCCCTGGTGCCTGAGGCCAACGCAGAGCGCCTGGCTGGCCTGACGCTGCCGGCGCGCATCGTCAGCCCATGCTCGGCCGCGGTTGCCGTGGCGGTTGCGCTGGCACCGCTCAAGGGCCTGCTGGACATTGAGCGGGTGCAGGTGATGGCGTCGCTGGCGGTGTCCGCGCAAGGCCGCGAAGCGGTCAGCGAACTGGCCCGGCAAACGGCCGAACTGCTCAATGCCCGGCCACTGGAGCCGCGTTTCTTCGACCGCCAGGTGGCATTCAACCTGCTGGCCCAGGTGGGGGCCGCCGATGAGCAAGGCCATACAGCGCCGGAGCGCCGCCTGGTCAGCGAGTTGCGCGTGCTGCTGGGCATGCCTGAATTGAAGATTTCCGTGAGCTGCGTTCAAGTCCCGGTGTTTTTCGGCGATAGCTTCAGTGTGGCCGTGCAGAGCCGTCGCCCGGTCGACCTGGCAGCGGTCAACCAGGCACTGGAGGCAGCTGATAGTGTCGAGCTGGTGGAACGTGATGATTATCCGACCCCGGTCGGTGACGCAGTGGGCCAAGACGTGGTCTATGTTGGTCGTGTACGTCACGGTGTTGATGAAGACCAGCAGCTCAACCTCTGGCTGACCACCGACAACGTGCGCAAAGGCGCCGCGCTCAATGCCGTGCAAGTGGCACAATTGTTGATTAAACAGATGCCGTAAAAGATACTGGCGAGCACTTTTGTCCTGCTCTGCTTGCAGGTTTCGGGACGATTCATACAAGGGAAGAGGTCATGCTTCGAATTCGCAAACTGGTTCTGGCCATGGCTGCAGCATCCGCGCTGTCGTCTGGCATGGCGAATGCGCTGGGCCTGGGGGAGCTGACCCTGAAGTCGGCACAGAATCAGCCGCTGGACGCCGAGATCGAATTGCTCGACGTGCGCGACCTCAAGGCCGCCGAAGTGGCGCCAAGCCTGGCGCCACCGGAAGAGTTCAGCAAGGCCGGGGTGGCGTTTCCGACCTACCTCGAAGACCTGACCTTCACACCGGTGATCAACCCCAACGGCAAGAGCGTGCTGCGTGTTACCTCCAGCCAGCCGCTGCCGGGGCCAGTGGTCAAGTTCCTGGTCCAGGTGATGTGGCCGCAGGGCCGCCTGCTGCGCGACTACAGCGTGCTGCTCGACCAGGCCAAGGCCCAGGGCGACAAGCCAGCAGCAGGTAATGTCACACCGGCCACAACCGGTGCCAGCAGCTACACCACCCAGCGCCGCGACACCCTGTGGCAAATTGCTGCCCGCAACACCCAGGGTGGCTCGATCCAGCAGACCATGATCGCGATCCAGGCGCTGAACCCCGACGCCTTCATCGGCAACAACATCAACCAGCTGAAAGTTGGCCAGGTACTGCGCCTGCCCGACCAGCAGCAGATCCAGAGCATTGCCCAGGGCGAGGCAAACAGCGAGGTGGCCGAACAGTATGCCGCCTGGCGTGAAGGCCGCCGCCTGGGCCCGCGTGCCCGCCAGCTCGACGCTACCCGCCGTGGCGCCGCCGAAGCTGCCCCGGCGCGCATCGCCCAGGGTGACAACCTGCGCCTGGTAAGCCCGGGTAACCAGACCGGTGCCGGCCAGGCCAAGGCACTCAACGACAAGCTGGCCGTGGCCCAGGAAAGCCTGGACACCAGCCGCCGCGACAACGACGAACTGAAAAGCCGCATGACCGACCTGCAGAGCCAGCTGGACAAGCTGCAGCGTCTGATCGAGCTGAAGAACGACCAGCTGGCGCGCCTTGAAGCCCAGGGTGCAGCCGCCCCGGCAGCGGCAGCCCAGCCGGTGGTCAAGCCGGCACCAGCTGCTGTGGATACCGCGCCCAAGCCGGTGCCGGCCGCCAAGCCTGCGCCAGCCACCCAGCCGAACAGTGCACTCGACCAGGTCCTGGGCAACCCGTGGCTGCTTGGGTTGATTGCCGGCTCCAGCATTCTGGTGCTGGCGTTGCTGCTGTGGTTGCTGGCGCGCAAGCGCAAGGCCCAGCAAGAAGCTGAAAAGCACCTGCGCATGGCGCGGGCGCTGGAAGAAGAGCAAGCCCCAGGTTTTGACACTGATACCGAGAGCCTCGACGGCGTCGAAGTCTCGGAGCCGAGCGTGACCTTGTCGCCCGCTGTGGTCGCAGCTTCGGCTGCCGCTGCCGTTGCTGCGGAAAAAGTGGCAGCGCCAGTCGCCGAGGCAGACCTTGAGCCTGAGCCGCACGCCGACCCGCACGCCGCGCTGCTGGCGGAAGTCCATGAATGCCTGGCCGAAGGCCGCCTGAATCGCGCCACCGAACTGCTGGAGCCCGCTGTGGCCGCCGCGCCAGAGCGTGACGACCTGCGCCTGAAACTGATGGATGTGTACGCCCGCCAGGGTGACCAGAGCGCGTTCGCCGAACAGGAGCGCAAGCTGCCGGCCAGCGAGCAGAACACTGCCCAGGTTGCCGACCTGAAAGAGCGCTACCCGGCCATGCTTGGCCTGGCCGCGGCCGGCCTGGGTGCGGCGGCACTGGCTGCCGAAATGGATGAGCAGTACGTGCAGGAGCTGCTGCACGACGAGCCTGAGGCGCCGGTGGTTGCCGATGTGGTGCCTGAGTTCGCGCCAGAGGCAGACGCTGAGCCGGAGGTTTTGGCGCAAGCAGAGCCAGAAGCCGAGCTGGATGCGTTCGAAGAAGTGCCGACCCTTGATGCGCCGGGCCTGGATGAGCAAGGCCTGGACAGTGACTTTGACCTGAGCCTGGGTGAAGACCTGCCGGAAGAAGACCCGCTGGCAGCGCCGTTGCTGGACGAGCCGGCGGCACAGGAACCTGTACCCGACGAGCTGGTAATTGCCGAGCCTGTGCTGGATGAGCCAGCGCTGGAAGAGGTTCAGCCAGAAGAGCAGCCGTTTGCCGTGGATGCCGAACTGCAAGCCGACGCCGACGCTGATTTCGAGGCCATGCTGGCCCAGGCAGAGCCACAGCCTGCGGTGGACCTGTCCGATTTCGACCTCGATGTCACTGAGCCGGTTGCCCCGGCCGCCCCGCAAGCAGTGGAAGAGGCCCCGGTGGACATCGCCGCCGAACTGGCTGCCTTCGACGGCGTGTCGGAGTTTGACCCGGTTTCCGAGTTCGACATGCCGTCGGACTTCGACCTGTCGCTGTCGCTGGACGACGATTCGCCGGCCGCCAAAAGCTTTGCCTCGGAGCTGGACGACGTCAACGCCGAGCTGGACAAGCTGTCGCAGAGCCTCGAATCGCCATCGCTGGAGCCGCACTTCACCAGCGAGGACGCGGTTGCGCAGCCTGAGCCCGAGCCCTTGGACGACTTGGACTTCGACTTCTTCTCCGGCAGTGACGAAGTAGCCACCAAGCTCGACCTGGCCCGCGCCTACATCGACATGGGCGACAACCAGGGCGCGCGCGATATCCTTGATGAAGTGGTCAAGGACGGCGACGACACCCAGCGCCAGGAAGCCGAGGACATGCTCTCTCGCCTGGTCTGATGCAAGCAGGGCAGGCCTCTTCGCGGGCTTGCCCGCTCCCACAGGGTCTCCACAAGTCTTCGACCTTGTGAGTAACCTGTGGGAGCGGGCGCGCCCGCGAAGACGCCCGCAAGCGCTACACACCTCCAATGGCAGCCCTACAAGGCTGCCGTTGTCGTTATAATCCCCGCCATTCCGTACACCCCACAGGTTTCATGCGCTTGGACATCATCGACACCGCTGCCGCCGAATCCGCGGCCGAAGGCTACTCCCGAATCGCCCTGGGCGTGGAATACAAGGGCGCCCGCTATCGCGGCTGGCAGCGTCAGGCCAGTGGAGTGCCCAGTGTCCAGCAAGCGCTGGAACAAGCGTTGTCCAAGGTCGCCAACGAACCGATTTCGGTGATCTGCGCCGGGCGTACCGATGCCGGCGTGCATGGCTGCGGCCAGATCGTGCATTTCGATACCCGCGCCGTACGCGACGAGCGCGCCTGGACCTTGGGCACCAACTTCAACCTGCCGCACGACATTAGCGTGGTCTGGTCGCGGCCGATGCCGGCCGACTTCCATGCCCGCTTCAAGGCGTGTGCCCGGCGCTACCGCTACGTCATCTACAACGACCCGATCCGCCCGGCGCACCTGGCCGAGGAAGTGACTTGGAACCACCGCCCGCTGGATGTCGAGCGCATGACCGAAGCGGCGCAGTTCCTGCTTGGCACCCACGATTTCAGCGCCTTCCGCGCCAGCCAGTGCCAGGCCAAGTCGCCGATCAAGCACATCTACCACCTGCGCGTTACCCGCCATGGCCAGATGATCGTGCTGGACGTGCGCGCCACCGCCTTCCTGCACCACATGGTGCGTAACATTGTCGGTGTGCTGACAGCCATCGGCGCCGGCGAGCGCCCGGTCACCTGGGCGCGTGAAGTGCTGGAAGGGCGCGACCGCCGTGAAGCCGGGGTCACCGCCCATCCGTACGGGCTTTACCTGGTCAAGGTGGAGTACCCCGAGGAATATGTGCTGCCCCAGCGTTACATCGGCCCACACTTTTTGACCGGCTACGAAGCGTTGGCAGACTGACGGACGAAAAGCCATTTGCTAACATCCGGCCTTTCACCGTAACAATCAGGGTTCGCTGTCCATGAGCAATGTTCGCAGCAAGATCTGCGGGATTACCCGAATCGAAGACGCACTGGCCGCTGCCGAAGCGGGTGCCGATGCCATCGGCTTTGTCTTCTACGCCAAGAGCCCGCGAGCCGTTGACGTGCGCCAGGCACGGGCGATCATTGCCGAGTTGCCACCGTTCGTGACCACGGTCGGGCTGTTCGTCAACGCTTCGCGTTGCGAGCTGAACGAGATCCTCGAAGTGGTTCCGCTGGACCTGCTACAGTTCCACGGCGATGAAACCCCGCAAGACTGCGAAGGCTACCACCGCCCCTGGATAAAGGCCCTGCGTGTGCGCCCGGGCGATGACCTGGAAGCGGCCTGCCAGCTTTACGCAGGGGCCCGCGGCATATTGCTGGACACCTACGTCGCAGGCGTACCCGGGGGAACCGGTGAAGCGTTCGACTGGTCACTGGTGCCGGCACACCTGAGCAAGCCCATCATCCTGGCGGGCGGGTTGTCGGCCGATAACGTCGGCCAGGCCATCGCCCAGGTGCGGCCTTATGCGGTGGATGTCAGCGGTGGTGTGGAGCAGGCCAAGGGCATCAAGGACGCGGCGAAAATCGAGGCCTTCATGCAGGCGGTGAAACAGGCGTGATGGCAGATGTGACGGCTGGCTGCGCGCCATCGTCCATAGCTTTCGCAGCCCCGCGGGGCAGCCGCCGGTGGCGGCACAACAACACATTAGCGGTGGAGTGGCACGCTGGAAGCCCCGGCGGCCGGTCCATCATCGTTTCATAAAAGATTTTGAGCTCAAGGGCAGGGCAGGGCCGGTGAAGCCGACCCCCGCTTGCCAATACTGGAGAAAGAAAGCATGAGCAACTGGTTAGTCGACAAACTGATCCCTTCGATCATGCGTTCCGAGGTGAAGAAGAGCTCGGTGCCTGAGGGCCTGTGGCACAAGTGCCCGTCCTGCGAGGCCGTGCTGTATCGTCCGGAGCTGGAAAAGACCCTGGATGTCTGCCCCAAGTGCAACCACCACATGCGCATCGGCGCACGTGCGCGCATCGATATCTTCCTCGACGCGGAAGGCCGTGCCGAACTGGGTGCCGACCTGGAGCCGGTCGACCGCCTGAAGTTCCGTGACGGCAAGAAGTACAAGGACCGCCTGACCGGCGCCCAGAAGCAGACCGGCGAAAAAGACGCGCTGATCTCCATGAGTGGCACCCTGATGGGCATGCCGATCGTGGTCAGCGCCTTCGAATTCTCGTTCATGGGCGGCTCCATGGGGGCCATCGTCGGCGAGCGCTTCGTGCGTGCGGCCAACTACGCCCTGGAACACCGCTGCCCAATGGTCTGCTTCTCCGCTTCGGGCGGTGCGCGCATGCAGGAAGCGCTGATCTCGCTGATGCAGATGGCCAAGACCTCGGCCGTGCTGGCGCGCCTGCGCGAAGAAGGCATCCCGTTCATCTCGGTGCTGACCGACCCGGTGTACGGCGGCGTTTCCGCCAGCCTGGCGATGCTCGGCGACGTCATCGTCGGTGAGCCAAAGGCCCTGATCGGCTTCGCTGGCCCACGTGTGATCGAGCAGACCGTACGCGAGAAGCTGCCAGAAGGCTTCCAGCGCAGCGAGTTCCTGCTGGAGCACGGTGCTATCGACCTGATCATCTCCCGTGGCGAACTGCGCCCGCGCCTGGCCCGCCTGCTGGCGCAGATGACCGGCCAGGAAACCCCGGAGCAAGCGCGTGAGGCGGCTGCCGTCGCGTGATGAAACAACGATCCCTGGGCGAATGGCTCGCCTACCTCGAGCAGTTGCACCCTTCGGCCATCGACATGGGCCTGGAGCGGTCGCAGAAGGTGCTTGCCCGGCTGGGGCTGGGCAAGCTGGCGCCCCGTGTGGTGACGGTGACCGGCACCAACGGCAAGGGCTCGACCTGCGCCTTCGTGGCCTCGCTGCTGCGCACCCAGGGGCTCAAGGTCGGCGTGTACAGCTCGCCGCACCTGTTGCGTTACAACGAGCGGGTAGTGATCGATGGCCTAGAGGCCAGTGATGAGCGCCTGTGCGAAGCCTTCGCCGCCGTCGAGGCGGCGCGGGGCGAAATTTCCCTGACCTACTTCGAGATGGGCACGCTGGCCGCGTTCTGGTTGTTCTACCAGTCGCAGCTGGATGCCGTGGTGCTGGAAGTGGGCCTTGGTGGCCGCCTGGACACCGTGAACGTGGTGGATGCCGACCTGGCCCTGGTGACCAGTATCGGCGTCGACCATGTTGATTACCTGGGCGATACTCGCGAGCTTGTGGCCTTCGAGAAGGCCGGCATCTTCCGCGCGGGCAAGCCGGCCCTGTGCGGTGACCTGGACCCGCCGAAGCCGTTGCTGGACAAGGCCGCCGAACTGGCAGCGCCGCTGTTCCTGCGCGGTCGTGACTTCGATCTGGCCAGTGCCAATGGCAACTGGAGCTGGCGCGGTACGGCGGCTGATGGTGCGCAGGTAGAGCTGCGTGACCTGCCTTTGCTTGACCTGCCCATGGAAAACGCCACGCTGGCCCTGCAGGCTTACCTGCTGATGGGGCTGCCGTGGGATGCCGCGCAGGTGCGCCAGGCACTGCTGGATACCCGCATCACCGGCCGCCTCGATCGCCGCCTGCTGAACTGGCAGGGCAAGCCGGTGGAGCTGCTGCTGGATGTGGGGCACAACCCTCATGCAGCGGAGTACCTGGCTCGGCGCCTGGCGGCCCGGCCGCTCAAAGGGCGTCGCCTGGCGGTGTTCGGCCTGCTCGGAGACAAGGACCTGGACGGCGTTGTCGCGCCGCTGCAGGGCCTGGTCGACGACTGGGCCGTGGCGCCCCTGGATACCCCCCGCAGCCGCCCGGCTGCGGAACTGGCTACGGCCTTGACGAACCTCGGTGCTGCGGTGAAGTCTTATGTCAGCGTCGATGCCGCCCTTGAAGGGCAATGCGCGCAGGCGACGGCGGATGATCAGATCTTGCTGTTCGGTTCGTTTTTCTGTGTTGCCCAGGCGCTGGAGTGGCTGGAGCGGCACGCCCAGGAGGGTGGAGTAGATGGCAGTGCTGGATAAAGGGATGAAACAGCGCATGGTGGGTGCGCTGGTGCTGGTGGCGCTGGCGGTTATTTTCCTGCCGATGCTGTTCACCCGCGAGGACGAGATGCGCCAGGTGCACGTCGAAGCCCCGCAGGCACCGGCCATGCCAAGCCTGCCGGAAGTGAAAGTGGATCCGGTCGCCGTGCCGGAGCCGCAGGTCATTCCTGAAGAGCCGCAGCAGCCACCGGTGGTGGTCGACGAGTCCACTGCGCCGGCCGCTACGCCCAGCCAGCCAATCACGCCATCGCCGCAGACCCAGGCGCAGGTTCAGCCGGCCAAACCGCAGGTCCCGGCACCCAAGGTCGAGCCCAGGCCGGCGGCCACCCCGGCACCTGCCACGGCAGTGGCCAAGCCAGCTGCCCCCTCGAAGATCGACGTCAATGGCTTGCCTGTCAGCTGGTCCATCCAGTTGGCCAGCCTGTCCAACCGAGCCGGTGCCGAGAAGCTGCAGCAAACGCTGCGCAGTCAGGGCTACAACGCCTATATCCGCTCGGCGGGCGGGATGAACCGGGTGTATGTCGGGCCGCTGATCGAGCGGGCCGAAGCCGAGCGCACGCGCGACGCCATCAACCGCCAGAACAGCCTCAAGGGCTTTGTGGTGCGTTTCCAGCCAGAGCGCAGCTGAAAATCACCAGGGCGGCTTTGCCGCCCGTCGCCGGCCAGCCAGTTCCCACCCCGATCGCACGGACCTCAAGGGCTGAGCTCTCCCTGTGGGGGCTGGCTTGCCGCGATGAAGCCAACACCATTCCGCCTGACATTCCGCTTACTCCCAGCGCATCGCTCTGGTAAAATGCGCCGCCTCAAACGTCTGCAGGCAGCACCGTGGCATTTACCTTGGTTGATTGGGCGATCATCGCGATCATCGCCGTCTCCACACTGATCAGTCTCAAGCGCGGCTTCGTCAAGGAAGCCTTGTCCTTGCTCATCTGGATCATTGCCGGTGCGGTTGCCTGGATGTTCGGCGGTTCGCTCTCGGTGTATCTTGAGAGCTATATCCAGACGCCATCGATGCGCGTCATCGCCGGCTGCGCCATTCTTTTCGTCGCCACCTTGCTGGTGGGGGCCATGGTCAACTTCCTCGTCGGTGAGCTGATCCGTGTGACCGGGCTGTCCGGTACTGATCGTTTCCTGGGCATGGCCTTCGGCGCCGCGCGCGGGGCCTTGCTGGTAGTGGTGGCCATCGGCCTGATCAGCCTGGGGCCTGTTCAACAAGACACCTGGTGGCAGGAATCACGCCTGATACCACAATTTCTCTTGGTCGCCGACTGGTCGAAAAACCTGATTTTGGGTTTCACCGGCCAGTGGTCGCCCAGTGGGTTGATCAGCGCTCCGGCTGATCTTCCGTTCAAGGAACAGTTGCTCGGTCCGTCCCGGCCCTGAGCGCTATTCACTCAAGTTTCGTCAAAGTAGGGGTTGCGTCGCATGTGTGGCATCGTCGGTATCGTCGGTAAGTCGAACGTCAATCAGGCGCTGTATGACGCGCTTACGGTCCTCCAGCACCGCGGCCAGGACGCTGCCGGTATCGTGACCAGCCATGACGGCCGGTTGTTCCTGCGCAAGGATAATGGCCTGGTGCGCGACGTCTTCCAGCAGCGCCACATGCAGCGCCTGGTAGGCAGCATGGGCATTGGCCACGTGCGCTACCCGACTGCGGGCAGCTCGACCTCGGCCGAGGCCCAGCCGTTCTACGTCAACTCGCCATATGGCATCACCCTGGCCCACAACGGCAACCTGACCAACGTCGAGCAGTTGGCCAAGGAGATCTACGAGTCCGACCTGCGCCACGTCAACACCAACTCCGACTCGGAAGTGCTGCTGAACGTGTTCGCCCATGAGCTGGCGGTGCGCGGCAAGCTGCAGCCGACCGAAGAAGACGTGTTCGCTGCTGTTTCCCACGTGCACAGCCGCTGCGTAGGCGGTTACGCCGTGGTGGCGATGGTCACCGGTTACGGCATCGTCGGTTTCCGCGACCCCCACGGCATCCGCCCGGTGGTGTTCGGCCAGCGCCACACCGACGAAGGCGTGGAATACATGATCGCCTCGGAAAGCGTGGCCCTGGACGTGCTCGGCTTCACCCTGATCCGCGACCTGGCGCCGGGCGAAGCGGTGTACATCACCGAAGAAGGCCAGCTGTTCACCAAGCAGTGCGCCGAATCGCCAAAACTGCAGCCGTGCATTTTCGAGCACGTCTACCTGGCGCGCCCGGACTCGATCATCGACGGTATTTCGGTGTACAAGGCCCGTCTGCGCATGGGTGAGAAACTGGCCGACAAGATCATGCGCGAACGCCCGGAGCATGACATCGACGTGGTCATCCCGATCCCGGACACCAGCCGCACTGCCGCGCTGGAGCTGGCCAACCGCCTGGGCGTCAAGTTCCGCGAAGGCTTCGTCAAGAACCGCTACATCGGCCGTACCTTCATCATGCCCGGCCAGGCCGCGCGCAAGAAATCGGTACGCCAGAAGCTCAACGCCATCGAACTGGAATTCCGCGGCAAGAACGTGATGCTGGTGGACGACTCGATCGTACGCGGCACCACCTGCAAGCAGATCATCCAGATGGCCCGCGAAGCCGGTGCCAAGAATGTCTACTTCTGCTCCGCGGCCCCAGCAGTACGCTACCCCAACGTCTACGGCATCGACATGCCGAGTGTTCACGAACTGATCGCCCACAACCGTACCACCGAACAAGTGGCCGAGTTGATTGGCGCCGACTGGCTGATCTATCAGGACCTGCCAGACCTGATCGACTCGGTCGGTGGCGGCAAGATCAAGATCGACCACTTCGATTGCGCGGTGTTCAACGGTGAGTACGTCACCGGCGATATCGACGATGCCTACCTCGAGCGTATCGAGCAGGCCCGTAATGACCTGGCCAAGGTCAAGAACCAGGCCGTCAGCGCGATCATCGACCTCTACAACAACTGATTCAGGGAGCGACGGCATGACAGATCAATGGGATGCCGGGCGACTGGACAGCGACCTCGAGGGTGTCGGTTTCGACACCCTGGCGGTGCGCGCCGGTCAACACCGTACACCCGAGGGCGAGCACAGCGAAGCGCTGTTCCTGACCTCCAGCTACGTGTTCCGCACGGCCGCCGACGCGGCCGCGCGCTTTGCCGGTGAAACGCCGGGCAACGTCTATTCCCGTTACACCAACCCGTCGGTGCGTGCCTTCGAGGAGCGCCTGGCGGCCATGGAGGGCGCCGAGCAGGCCGTGGGTACATCTACCGGCATGGCGGCGATCCTGGCCGTGGTGATGTCGCTGTGCAGTGCCGGTGACCACGTGCTGGTGTCGCAGAGCGTGTTCGGCTCGACCATCAGCCTGTTCGAGAAGTACTTCAAGCGTTTTGGCGTGCAGGTGGACTACGTGCCACTGGTCGACCTCGGCGGCTGGGAAAAGGCCATCAAGGCCAATACCAAGCTGCTGATCGTCGAGTCGCCGTCCAACCCGCTGGCCGAGCTGGTCGATATCACCGCGCTCAGTGAAATCGCCCATGCGCGCGGTGCCATGCTGGTGGTGGACAACTGCTTCAGCACCCCGGCGCTGCAGCAGCCACTGAAGCTGGGTGCCGACATCGTGTTCCACTCGGCCACCAAGTTCATCGACGGCCAGGGCCGTTGCATGGGGGGCGTGGTTGCCGGCCGTGCCGAGCAGATGAAAGAAGTGGTGGGCTTCCTGCGTACCGCAGGCCCGACGCTCAGCCCGTTCAATGCCTGGATCTTCACCAAGGGCCTGGAAACCTTGCGCCTGCGCATGCGTGCGCACTGCGAAAGCGCCCAGGCCCTGGCCGAATGGCTGGAGCAGCAGGACGGCGTGGAGAAGGTGCATTACGCCGGCCTGCCCAGCCACCCGCAGCACGAACTGGCCAAGCGCCAGATGAGTGGCTTTGGTGCGGTGGTGAGCTTCGAGGTCAAGGGCGGTAAAGAGGGCGCCTGGCGCTTCATCGACGCCACCCGGGTAATTTCCATCACCACCAACCTGGGTGACAGCAAGACCACCATCGCCCACCCGGCTACCACCTCCCACGGCCGCCTGTCGGCGCAGGAGCGTGAAGCCGCCGGTATCCGCGACAGCCTGATCCGCGTTGCCGTAGGCCTGGAAGATGTGGCCGACCTGCAGGCTGACCTTGCACGCGGGCTGGCCGCACTGTGATCGAAATCCGCGGCAGTACCCCGGGCCAGAATGGCCGGGTAGCCTTGGTCACCGGTGCCGCGCGCGGCATCGGCCTGGGCATTGCCGCATGGCTGATCTGTGAAGGCTGGCAGGTGGTGCTGAGCGACCTGGACCGTCAGCGTGGCGGCAAAGTGGCCAAGGCCTTGGGCGACAATGCCTGGTTCATCACCATGGACGTCGCCGACGAGGCCCAGGTCATTGCCGGGGTGTCCGAAGTGCTTGGGCAGTTCGGTCGGCTGGACGCGCTGGTGTGCAATGCGGCCATCGCCAACCCGCACAACCAGACGCTGGAAAGCCTGAGCCTGGCACAGTGGAACCGGGTGTTGGCGGTTAACCTCAATGGCCCGATGCTGCTTGCCAAGCATTGTGCGCCGTACCTGCGTGCGCACAACGGGGCCATCGTCAACCTCACTTCTACCCGGGCGCGGCAGTCCGAGCCCGACACCGAGGCCTACGCAGCGAGCAAGGGCGGCCTGGTGGCCTTGACCCATGCCCTGGCCATGAGCCTGGGCCCGGAAATTCGTGTCAATGCAGTGAGCCCGGGCTGGATCGATGCCCGTGACCCGTCGCAGCGCCGTGCCGAGCCGTTGACCGAGGCCGACCATGCCCAACACCCGACGGGCAGGGTAGGCACCGTGGAAGATGTGGCGGCGATGGTTGCCTGGCTGTTGTCGCGCCAGGCGGCGTTTGTCACCGGTCAGGAGTTTGTGGTCGATGGCGGCATGACCCGCAAGATGATCTACACCTGAGCTCGGCGCTGTAAGGGAAGGGGACCGAAAGGTCCCTTTTCTGTTTTTGCTTTTTTTGAAAAAAATTCAATGGGGCTATTGACTTAGCTTCGCCACCTGCGTAAATTTCGCGGCCTCAGAGAAGCAAACGCAACAAGCAACATCGCGAGGGTGATTAGCTCAGCCGGGAGAGCATCTGCCTTACAAGCAGAGGGTCGGCGGTTCGATCCCGTCATCACCCACCA
>NZ_JAWRYH010001360.1:0-235 GCF_046534675.1 Pseudomonas sp. SIMBA_067
CCATCGAAGCGCACATCGACAATTGGCGCTGGGCGGGCGTGCCATTCTATCTGCGCACCGGCAAGCGCATGGCACGGCGCTCGTCGCAGATCGTCATTCAGTTCAAACCGGTACCCCACGAGCTATTCAACGGTGGCCAGGTCAACCAGTTGCTGATCCAGTTGCAACCGGAGGAACGCATCAGCCTGCGCATGATGACCAAAAGCCCGGGCAAGGGCATGCGCCTGGAACCGGT
>NZ_JAWRYH010001361.1:0-235 GCF_046534675.1 Pseudomonas sp. SIMBA_067
GACAAATTTGATGAAGGAGAAGTTAAATACCGGCTTAAGGAAGCTGGTGTTTTAGATAAACTTCATGGTGAGCTTGGTAGTGATAAAATCACTGATTTTATATTAAGTTTTTTTGATAGTGTTAACGGGGATGTTCCACAGGAATTAAGCATATTAGGTAGCGACTACATCATAGGTATGCCATTACATCATAATAAACGAGAAATTCTATTTCATAAATTTATCTTAATTAGAG
>NZ_JAWRYH010001362.1:0-235 GCF_046534675.1 Pseudomonas sp. SIMBA_067
CCTGGTGATCAACAAGCCTGCGGGCCTGGTTGTGCACCCGGCCGCCGGCCATGCCAGCGGCACCCTGCTCAATGCGCTGCTGCACCACGTGCCAGACATCATCAACGTGCCGCGTGCCGGTATCGTTCATCGCCTGGATAAAGACACCACGGGCCTGATGGTGGTGGCCAAGACCTTGCAAGCGCAGACCAAGCTGGTTGAGCAGATGCAAGCCCGCAAAGTCAGCCGCATCTAT
>NZ_JAWRYH010001363.1:0-235 GCF_046534675.1 Pseudomonas sp. SIMBA_067
CTAAACTGGAAGATCAGCCAGCCGTGCAACAGGCTGCCACCGAAGTACGTAACGCCTGGCTGGCGCTGGAGCGTACTCGTATTGTCAGTCCGATGACCGGTTATGTCTCCCGCCGCGCGGTACAGCCTGGGGCGCAAATTAGCCCAACGACGCCGCTGATGGCGGTCGTTCCAGCCACCAATATGTGGGTGGATGCCAACTTTAAAGAGACGCATATTGGCAATCTGCGTCTCTT
>NZ_JAWRYH010001364.1:0-235 GCF_046534675.1 Pseudomonas sp. SIMBA_067
GAGGCGGTGTTATGGCAATCGGCACAACCTAAGTTGTAGACGATTTCCGGACCGCCGCGCGCCCATTTACCGTGGAAGTAGCCATCTTCGCCGTCTTTCTGGATCAGACGCGCCACATCCGGGCTTTTACAACTCCAGCATGCCATCGGTAGCGGACCATCTTCAGCGTTTTTCGGCGCACCGGTACGCAGGGTTTCACGCACATCGGTCACAGCAAAAGCATGTCCACGCGGCT
>NZ_JAWRYH010001365.1:0-235 GCF_046534675.1 Pseudomonas sp. SIMBA_067
GCACGCTGCTGGCTTTGGGCACCAGCACCGCTTCGGTCTTGCCCTCGTTGGGCTCTACGGCAAAGTACTGCAAGTCGATGCCGGCCGCCTGGGCGAAGATCGGCGGGATGTCGCCAATGTTTCCGATGTCCAGGCTGCCGCCGTTCAGCGCTTCGATCAAGGGAGGGCCGCCGAGGAATTCAATCCACTGCACCTGGGTGCCGGGCAGCGCCTCTTCGAAGAGTTTGTGTTCGCG
>NZ_JAWRYH010001366.1:0-235 GCF_046534675.1 Pseudomonas sp. SIMBA_067
CGCATTCGCATGGCCGAAGCCTCTACTCAGGCGGCCTTGGCAAACTTTGATGGCGTAGTGCTGAACGCCATTCGCGAAACCCAGACCCGGCTGGCGCAATACAGCGCGTTGCTGGACCGGCGCGATGCGCTGGCCGAGGCAGAAAAATCGGCCAAGGAAGCGGCGGACCAGACGCACCGGTATTACCAGGCGGGGCGTGAGTCGTTCCTGGCGGATTTGCAGGCGACGCGGACCT
>NZ_JAWRYH010001367.1:0-235 GCF_046534675.1 Pseudomonas sp. SIMBA_067
GTGCGCTGCCTGGCAGAATCGCGTCTATGGCCTGGTGGCGCCGGGTTACAAAATGGCCCAGGTCGCCAGCGACCATCTGCTGGGCCGCGACAATGCGTTTACCGGCGCGGACATGAGCGCCAAACTGAAGCTGCTGGGTGTTGATGTTGGCGGCATTGGCGATGCGCGCGGCACCACGCCAGGCGCTCGCAGCGTGGTCTGGCTGGATGAGAGCAAATCGATCTACAAGCGCCTG
>NZ_JAWRYH010001368.1:0-235 GCF_046534675.1 Pseudomonas sp. SIMBA_067
ATCCCAAATTGTTAAGTTTGAACCCGCTAAATCGGCAGAGCCACCCATAAATTCAGGTAGTAACGGACCAAACGCGTTTAATGCATTTTGCGACGCTTTACGTGATGCTGGGTTTGCTGGGTTTGCTTGCAGCTCTTCAATGTACGCTTGTGATTTTTCAGCCCAGTCAGCTGGTAATTCTGAATGTGTACGGCGTTTGTATTCTGCTGCTAGCTCTGGGTATGCTTTTTCATAT
>NZ_JAWRYH010001369.1:0-235 GCF_046534675.1 Pseudomonas sp. SIMBA_067
GTCTTTCTCACCACCAGTGGTCCGCAACGAATACGAACGAAGTCCGTAGGGACGCTGTTCGAGCGTGTACTTGGGAGTGTCGTTTCCGGTGACGAGCTGCAGGCCGGCCTGCGGCAGGTTCGCATCGGCGGTCGTATCGTGATGCAGAAGCCCAATGTGCGCGGAGTCCATCAGCGTCTCCAGGTTCTGCAGCCAATTAGCCTCATTATAAGAGGCTCGCGGGCGGGCATTCTGG
>NZ_JAWRYH010001370.1:0-235 GCF_046534675.1 Pseudomonas sp. SIMBA_067
AGTTAGCGATAAAACGCTTCTCGTACAACGCTTTCTGGTGAATGGTGCGGGAGGCGAGACTTGAACTCGCACACCTTGCGGCGCCAGAACCTAAATCTGGTGCGTCTACCAATTTCGCCACTCCCGCAAAAAAAGATGGTGGCTACGACGGGATTCGAACCTGTGACCCCATCATTATGAGTGATGTGCTCTAACCAACTGAGCTACGTAGCCATCTTTTTTTTCGCGATACCTT
>NZ_JAWRYH010000155.1:0-345 GCF_046534675.1 Pseudomonas sp. SIMBA_067
GCGCAGGCGCGAGCGGCAGGTTGCAACTTGCCGCGCATGCAGCTGCTTTACCAGGCACTGTCGTTCATCGACCACGCTGGCCGGCACCCCTGAAGCCTGCACAGCCCGCGCCGGCAGCACGCCGGACGGCAAAGCGTGCGTGCGGCGCGCTGCTAAGCTGAAGCTTGCTCTGCCGCAGCGGCAGTCGAGGAGGTCGAATGATCCGCTCCATGCTGTACGCCACCGACCTCGGTGTCTACGCCCCTTTTGTCATGCAGCACGCCCTGGCCCTGGCGCGGACGTTCAATGCAGAGCTGTATGTGATCCACGCGGTAGAACCCATGGGGCAGTTTGCCGAATCGCTCC
>NZ_JAWRYH010001371.1:0-235 GCF_046534675.1 Pseudomonas sp. SIMBA_067
GCAGCGCCAGCGGAAGGGCAATGCGCCGCAAGCGTTGCCAGCGGCTGGCCCCCAGACCGTGCGCGGCCTGTAGCAGCGAGGGGTCGATCTGGCTCAGGCCCAGTTCGGTCAATCGCACCAACGGCGGCAGGGCGTAGATCAGTGTGGCAAACACGGCGGGCACCTTGCACAGGCCGAACAGCATCAGCACCGGGATCAGGTAAACGAAAGCAGGCAGCGTCTGCATCACATCCAG
>NZ_JAWRYH010001372.1:0-235 GCF_046534675.1 Pseudomonas sp. SIMBA_067
CGATTACCCACAGGTTTAGCTTGTAAGTCACGTAATAGTTCATCAAAGCTACGCCCTGCTGCGCAAAACGTATCACCGTAGCTTCTGTCACCCATGGCTACAATGCCAAATGGTTTATTGGTTAACATTGGAAACGTACTGTTAAGCTGATTATAAAGCTCTGCCAAGTTAGCGGGTATATCGCCTTGGCCTGTTGTTGAGGTAACAATTAAAATATGCGATGCATTTTTTATAT
>NZ_JAWRYH010001373.1:0-235 GCF_046534675.1 Pseudomonas sp. SIMBA_067
CCAGGCGATGAGCGAGTTGGATTTCATCCGTGCGGTGCTCGACGAGGCTGATTGCGACCTGCTGCTGGACGTCAACAACGTGTTCGTCAACGCGTGCAACCATGCTTACGATGCGCAGGCGTTCCTTCAGGGGTTGCCACAGGCGAGGGTCATCGGCATGCATGTGGCGGGTCACTACGATGAGGCCCCCGACCTCAAGGTCGATACCCACGGAGCACCGGTAAAAGAAGATGTG
>NZ_JAWRYH010001374.1:0-235 GCF_046534675.1 Pseudomonas sp. SIMBA_067
GGCCGATCCATCCCCAGATCCGCTGCTTCACCCTGCGCCACAGCGGCCGGGCATGCCAGTGATCGAGGTCGACTTCCTCGCTCAAGGCAAAGTCACGCTCGAAGCTGGCCACCACCGCCGCCGTCAGTGGCGGGTCCAGCGCCTCGATGTTGGCTTCAAGGTTGAAGCGCAGGTTCCAGTGGTCGAAGTTGCACGAACCGACGCTGACCCAGTCATCGACCACGGCCATCTTCAG
>NZ_JAWRYH010001375.1:0-235 GCF_046534675.1 Pseudomonas sp. SIMBA_067
GCCAGCTTTGAATGGAGGGGCGCAAAATATCTCCTTTAGCTATTTCATACAGATGTTCAATATCAATATTCTGTTTTGCCAAAATCGGTTTGGCTTTTGAAAACGCTATATTGAATTGCCGTTTTTTTATTAATTCACTTTTGAATAGCTCACTATCTCCTCTATGGAGTTTAAAACGTACCTGCATTGATAGTGCATCGATAAATTCATATAAATTAATAGAGTTATACAAAAT
>NZ_JAWRYH010001376.1:0-235 GCF_046534675.1 Pseudomonas sp. SIMBA_067
GTTGAATTTAAGAACGATGTGCGCATCAAACCTAATGAATTAGAAATTTTTAAAGCCAATAATCAGCACATGCTATTTACCGCTGAAGGTGAGCTGTCTATCAATGGCGAGCAAGTAGCATTAAATAGTGCACAGCGCCAAGCAATGACAGACTACACAGACAATTTACGCGTGCAATTACCTGAAGTGGCCAATATTGCCCTTGAAGGGGTTAAAATTGCAGGTGTAGCATTAG
>NZ_JAWRYH010001377.1:0-235 GCF_046534675.1 Pseudomonas sp. SIMBA_067
GTGATGAAGATCGGCTACAAGGACATTCGCTGCGTCGAGTCGGGCGGCCCGGAGCCGGGCGTCGGCTGCGCGGGGCGCGGCGTCATCACGTCGATCAACTTTCTCGAGGAGAACGGCGCGTATGACGGCGTCGACTACGTGTCGTACGACGTGCTCGGCGACGTGGTGTGCGGCGGTTTCGCGATGCCGATTCGCGAGAACAAGGCACAGGAGATCTACATCGTGATGTCGGGCG
>NZ_JAWRYH010000156.1:0-345 GCF_046534675.1 Pseudomonas sp. SIMBA_067
GCGCCAGTCCGCATACAGCGGCACGTAGCGTCCGCGCTCGGGCAACTCGGCCAGGGAGGCATGCCGAGCGACGATTCGGGCGTCGAAGTCGCCGGGACGCACCATGCGGGTCGAATCTGCATGACGCACCCGCTGTACCTGCTTCACGCATACCTGGCCGGATGATTCGGCGGATGTCATGGTTGCACTCCTGTCAGGATGGAGCCGGCCCTCGTCACCACAAGGCGCCGAGCAACCGCTGCGCTTCATCGGTGAAGCCCTCGCCGCCGTTGGTGCCGCCCGCGTACTCGCCGAACACCGGCCCCTTGTCCGAATCGAACAGATCGACACGAACGTGCTTGATGC
>NZ_JAWRYH010001378.1:0-235 GCF_046534675.1 Pseudomonas sp. SIMBA_067
GTACACTAGCCACAACCTATATATCGGCCAAAGCTTTACTAGATGTTGAAACAGGCGAACTTAAGGCTAATCCTTTGATTGCCATAGATAACGGTGTTATTAGCCAAATCCAATTTAATAAAAAGCCCAAGCTTAGCAGTAATGATGAACTGATAAACCTACCAACGCTTACCCTGTTACCTGGGTTAATGGACATGCACGTACATTTAACCAGCGATCCAACCGTGTCTCGAAG
>NZ_JAWRYH010001379.1:0-235 GCF_046534675.1 Pseudomonas sp. SIMBA_067
GGTAGAAGGCTCTATTAACCGTAAGGAATATCCATGCGTCATTACGAAATCGTATTCATGGTTCACCCTGATCAGAGTTAGCAAGTATCTGGTATGATCGAACGTTATACTGGTTCTATCACTGAAGCAGGTGGTACTATCCACCGTCTTGAAGACTGGGGCCGTCGTCAACTGGCTTACCCAATCAACAAGCTTCATAAAGCTCATTATGTTCTTATGAACGTTGAAGCACCAA
>NZ_JAWRYH010001380.1:0-235 GCF_046534675.1 Pseudomonas sp. SIMBA_067
GTCTGGTCGGTGAGCGGCAGGTGCAGGCTGACGACGCTCGATGTCGCCAGCAATCCGTTCAGTGGGAGCTGGATGACGCCCGGCTCGGCGATCGCCGAGCGCGAGGTGGCGGCCACCTCCATGCCGAAGGGGCGCGCGATACGCGCCACCTGCTTGCCGAGGGCGCCGTAGCCGACGATGCCGAGCCGGCTGCCGGACAGGTCGCCGATCGGGTGGTCGAGCAGGCAGAAGCGGG
>NZ_JAWRYH010001381.1:0-235 GCF_046534675.1 Pseudomonas sp. SIMBA_067
CCAGCATTCTCAGCGCCCCATCGGTTAAAGTAAACGCCCAATAATTACCGGTAATAATTAAATATTGTTTTATCGCTTGAGGTAAATCACTAAGTTGAGCAAACATGGTTAATACCTTGTGCTAATTAACTACATCACTTTTTGCTACTTTTAGCATAAGTTCGGCGGTACGGTTTGCATATCCCCATTCATTATCGTACCAAGCATACAATTTAAGCTGGGTATTATTAATCAC
>NZ_JAWRYH010001382.1:0-235 GCF_046534675.1 Pseudomonas sp. SIMBA_067
GGCGCTTCTTTATGCATGCCGCCATTCTTTCCAGGAGCTGATAGAGGGCCAGGATCTTGGCCGTTTGCATCATCTATACCCACTTCGAACTGCCCAATCACATTTCCATAATCATCGACCATATATCCAAAATACAGGCCTGGCTGCATACCGTAAGTTTTGGCAGCAGCGTCACCAACAACTTTTGAAGTTACCGAATATGATGGAAGCTGAGGATTATTTTTACCACCACTGC
>NZ_JAWRYH010001383.1:0-234 GCF_046534675.1 Pseudomonas sp. SIMBA_067
CCAGCGTGAACGTTGGGCTTTTAACCGCGCCCGTGTGGCCCAAGCCACGAATGATGCCGCGCGAGAGCGTGGTTTTGCCCGCCCCCAGGTCACCCTCAAGAAAAATCAGCCCGGTGCCCGCCGTCACTTGGGCGATGCGATGGCCGAATGCGACCATTGCGTCTTCATCTGCCAGAAACAGGGTTACTTCAGACACGGCGATTGCTCCTCCAGCAATTGACGAATGGCAGGAAT
>NZ_JAWRYH010000157.1:0-345 GCF_046534675.1 Pseudomonas sp. SIMBA_067
CCCGACGGGTCGTGCAGAAACTCGCCGAACAGCAGGGCTTTGACGCCACCGATGCGGGCCGGGCGGCCATTGTCGCGACCGAACTGGCCAGCAATGTGCTCAAGCATGCCAAATGCGGCGAACTGCACCTGCGCGTGCTTGGCCCTGCCAGCCAGCCTGGCATCGAACTGCTGGCGGTGGATCGCGGCCAAGGTTTCGACCTCAACCATTGCCTGGTCGACGGTTACTCCACCGGCGCAACCGCGGGTATTGGCCTGGGCGCTGTCAGCCGCTTGGCGCAGGTATTCGATGTGCACAGCGATGCCCAAGGGGCCGTGGTGCTGGCGCGACTTTATAAACAGGCTG
>NZ_JAWRYH010001384.1:0-234 GCF_046534675.1 Pseudomonas sp. SIMBA_067
CTCGTTTAGGCTTATGTCGAGCGCAGTTCATGCAAATAATTTTAGAACCAGGCGGAAAAGTCATTGCAGAACAAGGTTATTTAGTCGGCTTAATGTCGGTGCTTGATGCTATTTTAGATATGGAACTGGAAGCTATTGCTAAAGAGTTTAGTTTAGGGGCTGAGTTATCTGGTGCACTATTAAGTTTTGAAGGGATGATGGGTAATTCTTTACATTTAATAAAAGCGGTAGAGG
>NZ_JAWRYH010001385.1:0-234 GCF_046534675.1 Pseudomonas sp. SIMBA_067
TTATTTAAACCAAGCCCATTGCAATACATGGCTCCTGAGTTTGATAAGTTTGGTACTACTGAATACGAAGCTGCATTTGATGCAGGTATTGCACAACATAATGCAGAAATTTTGGCAATTGCCAATAATCCAGAACCAGCTACTTTTGAAAATACCTTGGTAGAAATGGAGCTTGCTGGTGAACTATTAAACCGCGCATCAGCTGCATTCTACAACTTATCAGGTCTTATCTCT
>NZ_JAWRYH010001386.1:0-234 GCF_046534675.1 Pseudomonas sp. SIMBA_067
GGCCGCCAGCAAGCCGAAGCCGAAACTGCCACCGGTTTTCTCGATGACGGTTGTCACACCGGGAATGATGTCGCCATTGCGTACGGCATGCTCGACGATGCGCCGGGCCGCTCGGTATTTGTGGCTTCCCCCAGGGTTGTTCATTTCCAGCTTGGTATAGATGCGATCGCTGACACTGATGAGCTCGCTCATTTGCGGCTACCTTCCATTGAAGTATGCAGGCAGGTCTTGTTC
>NZ_JAWRYH010001387.1:0-234 GCF_046534675.1 Pseudomonas sp. SIMBA_067
GGATCGATGCGGGTGTTCATGGGCGTTCTCCTTTCAGGCGCTCAGGGCCAGGTAACGGTTCTTGATGCTCGGGTCCTCACGGAACTGCGCCGCGCTGCCCTGGTAAGCGACCCGGCCCTGCTCCAGCACGTAATGGCGGTCGGCAAGGGCATCGCAGACCATCAGGTTCTGTTCCACCAGCAGGATCGACAGGCCCTCGTCCTTGATGCGCCGCAAGATCTTCACCAGCTCGTC
>NZ_JAWRYH010001388.1:0-234 GCF_046534675.1 Pseudomonas sp. SIMBA_067
GGCCCTGGGTCAATTGCAACCGGCCCACGCCGAAGCCAGCCGTGCCCTGGTCGAGTTGCAGGGCTTCGGCCTGAGCGGCTACACCAACTTGCTGCAACTGCTGCTGGGCCAGATCGAGCTGGCCCAAGGTGCCAGCGAAGCGGCCTGGGCGCGCCTGCAGAACATGGCCGAACTGCCCGCCGCCGGCAGCTCGGGGCGCTTCTACGAACTGTTCCGGCACTTTGGTAAAGGGCT
>NZ_JAWRYH010001389.1:0-234 GCF_046534675.1 Pseudomonas sp. SIMBA_067
CTCTGCCTGGGCAGCAGGACTGGCGAAGAGCACCACAGTGCAATGATCTTCCCGACCTATGCTCAACGCCGCGCAATATCCGAAAAATAAAACTTATCCAACGTATGCCGCGACTCGGTGTACTCGAACTGCCGCCCGTCCTGTAAAAACGTCTGGTTACTCACCACGATCACATGGCTCTGGCCTTCGAGGTCGAGGTGGGTCTGGTCGTCTTTGCCGCGCGGCAGGGCTTCG
>NZ_JAWRYH010001390.1:0-234 GCF_046534675.1 Pseudomonas sp. SIMBA_067
GAGATAGGTCCAGCGCTCGAGGCCCTGGTGCGTCGACCAGTTGTCGTAGTCGAGCGCGTTGCCGCGGATGTAGCACATCCCGTTGATCAGCGACGAGCCGCCGAGCCCCTTGCCGCGGCCGCATTCCATGCGGCGGTTGTCCATGTGCGGCTCGGGGTCGGTTTCGTACGCCCAGTTGTAGCGGCGGCCCTGCAGCGGATAGGCGAGTGCCGCCGGCATCTGCGTACGGAAGTC
>NZ_JAWRYH010001391.1:0-234 GCF_046534675.1 Pseudomonas sp. SIMBA_067
AGCCAGAGCCCGGCCAGCAACCCCACCGGGCCGGCGACCAGGGCGCCCGCCACACCCCAGCCGAGGGCAGTGCCCAGGCTGCGGCTGGACTCCAGGCTGGCCAACCTGAGGTCGCTGATGCGCGTGAGGGAGATCCGCTCGCCCGGCGAAGGGCTGCGCGGGGTCTTGAGTGTGAGCGATCCGTTGCGATACTCGCCTTCACCTTGCAAGAAATCGCCGGATTGCACCGTGAGT
>NZ_JAWRYH010000158.1:0-345 GCF_046534675.1 Pseudomonas sp. SIMBA_067
TTTGGATCTCTCTGGCCGGTATAGCATGAAAACCCGACTCATTACCCGCGAAGGCTTCGATAAGCTGAAAGCAGAACTCGACTATCTCTGGCGTGAAGAGCGACCGGAAGTGACAAAAAAAGTCACCTGGGCTGCCAGTCTTGGCGATCGCAGTGAAAATGCCGATTATCAGTACAATAAAAAACGGCTGCGTGAAATCGACCGTCGCGTTCGCTATCTGACCAAAAGTCTTGAACAGCTGCGTATCGTTGACTATTCACCCCAGCAGGATGGCAAAGTCTTCTTTGGCGCCTGGGTGGAGATTGAAAACGATGAGGGCGACCTCAAACGCTTCCGCATTGTGGG
>NZ_JAWRYH010001392.1:0-234 GCF_046534675.1 Pseudomonas sp. SIMBA_067
GACCGCATCATCGGCCTGGAAATGGGCGCCGACGACTACCTGACCAAACCGTTCTCCGCCCGCGAACTGCTCGCCCGCATCAACGCCGTGCTGCGCCGCACACGCATGCTGCCGCCCAACCTCACCATCAGCGAAAGCAGCCGCCTGCTGGGTTTCGGCCAGTGGCGCCTGGACAC
Organism: Pseudomonas sp. SIMBA_067; assembly: GCF_046534675.1. Classification (NCBI taxonomy): domain Bacteria; kingdom Pseudomonadati; phylum Pseudomonadota; class Gammaproteobacteria; order Pseudomonadales; family Pseudomonadaceae; genus Pseudomonas; species Pseudomonas sp. SIMBA_067. The sequence goes on from NZ_JAWRYH010001392.1 coordinate 177, forward strand.
CACCGCGCGCCACCTGCTCGACAGCGAAGGCACCCTGGTGGCCCTTAGCGGCGCCGAG
>NZ_JAWRYH010001393.1:0-234 GCF_046534675.1 Pseudomonas sp. SIMBA_067
GCCCTGCTCATCGCTGAACACGTTACGCCCGCTGCCGGTATCGACCAGGCTCTGGTGAATATGCATGGAACTGCCAGGCGTGCGCGCCAGCGGTTTGGCCATGCACACCACGGTCAGCCCGTGCTTGAGTGCCACTTCCTTGAGCAGGTGTTTGAACAGGAAGGTCTGGTCGGCCAGCAGCAGCGGGTCGCCATGTAGCAAGTTGATCTCGAACTGGCTGACGCCCATTTCGTG
>NZ_JAWRYH010001394.1:0-234 GCF_046534675.1 Pseudomonas sp. SIMBA_067
GGAAGTGATGAACGTCGCGCCCGGCTACCGCAACCTGGCCGAAGACGGCAAGTGCGTGTCACGCCCGGCCGAGCGTCCGATCACCAAGTTCGAACGCCGCGGCGAGCGATTGGGGCATGGGGTGTGGGATTTGAAGTTCGAGAAACTGGCCTGACCCGGCCGCAGTTTTGAAATGCGGTAAAAAATGCTTGCTCCTAATGCCAGTCAGTTAAAGGGTGGGATGTAGAACACATC
>NZ_JAWRYH010001395.1:0-234 GCF_046534675.1 Pseudomonas sp. SIMBA_067
CTGCAGGCGCGGGTGGCGTTGATCGTGCCTGCCGAGCACTGCAGCCACTTCCAGTTGCCCGCACCGCCGGGGCTCAGGCGTGAAGAATGGCCATTGTTGCTTGAAGACCGCTTGCTGCAGAGCGCGGATGAGGTGGTGTGTGGATGTTTGGGCCGTGAAGCCGGGCAGGTGCGGCTACTGACCGTGGCACGTCAGCATCTGGAGGGCTGGCGCGGGCAGTGTGTGGAATGGGGG
>NZ_JAWRYH010001396.1:0-234 GCF_046534675.1 Pseudomonas sp. SIMBA_067
GCTTTTCGGGGGAAGGGGACATCTGCCTGTTCGGTGAAATGCTCAGCCGGTTCTTCGCGCTGTATGCCGACATCCACTTGTGCACGCAACTGACGTTGATCTTGCAACCTACCGGGAGGTGCCTGCGATGGAGCGAACATCACAGTCAGCGTATTCCCGGCTGAAGGCTGAGGGGCTTTTAGATGTAATGGAGGGGCAGGTGGCGTCGGCCAATGTGTATCGCTTCTGTCAGTT
>NZ_JAWRYH010000159.1:0-344 GCF_046534675.1 Pseudomonas sp. SIMBA_067
GCGACATCGCTGCAAGCAGCGCTCAAAGCGGCGGATCAGTTGATGTATGCCGATAAAGAGGTGCGGCGGGGGTTGCGGGGGGCTTGCGAGTAGAGCGGGGTTCCATAGCTTTTGAAAGCTAACATGGAACCTGGGAGGTGCGGCACCAGACGAACGGTTTCTAGCTGTGAGGGTAGGGGATTCGCGGGTCTGGAATTTGGTGGATTTTATGGCGTACCTCAAATGGTAGCTATAAACGAATCAGCTGGTTATGGAATTCGATGGAATCGAACCCGGAAGGTTTTAGTCTGTCAGCTTTGAGTCGTTATATGATCGTATAAATTGGCGAGATGGGTGCATGTCGG
>NZ_JAWRYH010001397.1:0-234 GCF_046534675.1 Pseudomonas sp. SIMBA_067
GGGCTGCATGTGGCCGAGGTTGGTCTGATCGGCCTGATGGTGAGTGTGCTGATCACGGCCTTTACCGGCATCACCGATGAGCACCGCCTGGGCCGTGCCTTCCAGGACGCCATGCCGTTCACATCCTTGCTGGTGGTGTTCTTCGCCGTGGTGGCAGTGATTCATCAGCAGCAACTGTTCAGCCCCTTGATCAGCTGGGTGCTGACGCTGCCTGCCGAGCAACAGCCGGGCATG
>NZ_JAWRYH010001398.1:0-234 GCF_046534675.1 Pseudomonas sp. SIMBA_067
GAAGTTTGCTGGCCCTGCTACTGCTCTGGCCCATGCACAGCCTGGCTGAACAGCCCGTGCTGCGCTTCTCCGTTGCAGAGAGCTGGAGCATGCCGCTAGTACGCATAGAAGGCGACCAGCCGGTGGAAGGCCTGGTGTATGACCTGATACAAGCGCTGGCCAAGGAAGTGGGCGTACGCCCCCAGTATCACGTCATGGCCCGCCTTCGCCTGCAGGAGGCCATGAACAACGGCG
>NZ_JAWRYH010001399.1:0-234 GCF_046534675.1 Pseudomonas sp. SIMBA_067
AGACGCGCGCGTGCGTCGCGGCCTGGCGGACAATGGACAGATTCTGTTTTAATGACTGCAGATCGAGGCTTGCCTGTATCGGACGGGGCATCTCGTGTCCTTAGCTGTGTGCGCCATGTAAATGGCCCGGACGTGATGGCGTAAATCCACGGCTGTAGCGCGCTACGCTTAGATCCTCATATGGGATCTCTGGCGTGCGACCAGAGAGCAGATCGCTTAACAACTGACCGGAAC
>NZ_JAWRYH010000160.1:0-344 GCF_046534675.1 Pseudomonas sp. SIMBA_067
CGATATTGTCGCTCTTTTTCAATTAAGCTTTGTTGTAATGCTTTTTGTTCAGTTAAATCGGTAATAAAGCCAACAAATAGTGTTTCAGTTTGCAATTGCTTTACTTCACCAATCCCTAGTCGAATTGGAAATTGATGACCATTTTTATGTTTTGCCCACACATCACGATTAACGCCAATCACACGCTTTACTTCATGGTTTGTGGTGTTTTTTAAAAAAGCATCGTGTTGATTAGCAATATCATCAGCCATCAATATTTTTACATTTAGGCCAATGACCTCATTATCTTTCCAGCCAAAAATCGTTTCTGCGGCCTTATTAAAACTTAAAATGGTACCTTTAAT
>NZ_JAWRYH010001400.1:0-233 GCF_046534675.1 Pseudomonas sp. SIMBA_067
TAGCCTTGAGCGTTTCCATGCGCGCCGTGGTGGCCACATGCTGGACTGCGGTCTGGACAACTGCCCGGGCGCTTCGGTTCGTGACCGCCAGCACGCCATCCGTGAAGTTCTGCGCGGCGGTGCCGCGTATGGCCTGTGTGATCTCGGCGTTGGTCTGGCCCTGCACGACACCCATCCGGATGGCGTTGGTTACCCGGTCCGACTCGGTGCGCGTCCATCCGGTCAGGAAGGGC
>NZ_JAWRYH010001401.1:0-233 GCF_046534675.1 Pseudomonas sp. SIMBA_067
TACCGCTCAGGCCAAAGATAAGATGGATGCGTGGCTGTCAGGCCCGAATGCCAAAAAAATCGAAGTGGTGATTGCCAACAACGATGCGATGGCGATGGGTGCGGTTGAAGCGCTGAAAGCGCACAACATGACCTCAATTCCGGTCTTTGGCGTCGATGCACTGCCAGAAGCGCTGGCGCTGGTGAAATCCGGTGCGCTGGCCGGTACCGTGCTGAACGATGCGGAAAACCAGG
>NZ_JAWRYH010001402.1:0-233 GCF_046534675.1 Pseudomonas sp. SIMBA_067
TGCTGATGTATAGACCGCCTGGTCTGTCGAAGTACAGCGTGCCGCTTTCCTCTCGCTTGCTCGCGAGGTACAACCCTTCTCGAAGCTCCTGCAAGGCGTCTGTCTCCAGGCCTCGCTCACGCCATTTGGCTAGGTAAAGGTCGAGCTTGTCTCTGATGTACCTGATGTGCCCGATCAGAGACACTCTATCCGCCACCTTAAATCCGTCCACAGTGTGGTGCGGGATGACGTGC
>NZ_JAWRYH010001403.1:0-233 GCF_046534675.1 Pseudomonas sp. SIMBA_067
GGCCTGCTCGGCCACCTGGTGGAAATGGCTGATGGCAGTGGCCTGACGGCCCGTATCGACTATGCAAAGGTTCCGCGCCTGCCGGGGGTGGAGTATTACCTGGACCAGGGCTGCGTGCCGGGTGGCACCTTGCGCAACTTCGAGAGCTACGCCAGCAAGCTGGGGCGTGTGCAGGAGCTGCACAAGCGCGTGCTGTGCGACCCCCAGACCAGCGGTGGCCTGCTGATCGCCGT
>NZ_JAWRYH010001404.1:0-233 GCF_046534675.1 Pseudomonas sp. SIMBA_067
TAGTGATAAAGCCCAACCCCGCCGACGTTTACACAAGAGATCCCGTGTTCGTTGAAAGAGTATCCTGCGGCCGCCGCCAAGGCGGGCAAAAGTAGCGATTCTGCTGGCCCCTCTACGATCGCAACACCGCGAGCGAAGAACAGGTTCGCTTTGGTGGCATCAATAAAACGTCTCAAGAACTCGTAATCGCTTTTCAGCAGCTTGGTCTTCCCGTGAGCCAAGCTGAACAGCTG
>NZ_JAWRYH010001405.1:0-233 GCF_046534675.1 Pseudomonas sp. SIMBA_067
CTATATCATCTGTATTATTTTGCTGGTGGCGGTAGATGCTTTCGGTGCCATCTCTAAAGGCGCTCAACGCTGGCTGGACCTCGGTATTGTTCGTTTTCAGCCGTCGGAAATTGCCAAAATAGCCGTACCACTGATGGTTGCGCGCTTTATCAACCGCGACGTTTGCCCGCCATCGTTGAAGAACACTGGCATCGCGCTGGTGCTGATATTTATGCCCACGCTGCTGGTGGCTG
>NZ_JAWRYH010001406.1:0-233 GCF_046534675.1 Pseudomonas sp. SIMBA_067
TAGGGCGAGTCGATCTCCAGGTAACAGACGTTCTTGCGTGCGGCCATCAGTGCGTCGACGATCTCGCGGGAACGTGCCGGCGAGAAGCGCCAGTCGGTGGTGAACGACATGATGCAGTAGTCTGCCGTGACGCCGGCGAGTGTGGCGGCAAGGTCGCCCCCGTGGGCCGCCGCGGGGTCGAAGTAATCCAGCGCCTTGGTCATCAGCAGGTAGGTATTGGCGTCGAAACGGCC
>NZ_JAWRYH010001407.1:0-233 GCF_046534675.1 Pseudomonas sp. SIMBA_067
CACCACCTGAGCGCCACGCTTGACGGCTTCGCGCAGCGGTTCGAGCATGCGTGGGTGGTTGGTGCCGGGGTTCTGGCCCCAGACGAAAATCGCGTCGGCATGTTCGAAGTCATCGAAGGTCACGGTGCCTTTGCCCACGCCGACGCTCTGCGCCAAAGCCACGCCGCTGGCCTCGTGACACATGTTCGAACAATCCGGGAAGTTGTTGGTGCCGTAGGCGCGCACGAACAGCT
>NZ_JAWRYH010001408.1:0-233 GCF_046534675.1 Pseudomonas sp. SIMBA_067
GCTCGGCGGCTCAATGCTGTTGTGTTGGCGCCTCAGCCTCATTACTCGAAAGCCGGCCCCACCGCTCCGGGAGGGCCTGTTAACCGTGCGATACAGGTGTAACGCACGTGCATCGACCCCAGCTTGCACAGGGCCCGAATACTTCAGACTAAAGTCGCAGGGCAAAAGCTTGTCAATATCCCGTCAAAAAAATCGTTCGATGATGATAATGCGATGCAAATAGCTGTTTTTCT
>NZ_JAWRYH010001409.1:0-233 GCF_046534675.1 Pseudomonas sp. SIMBA_067
GTTCGTCGTAGCTGAACGTGAGCTGTTCGGTGCGGCGGCGGATCTTTTCCGCTACCTCGATGGCCTGCCGACCCTCGGCTTCACGCAGCAGCACGATGAACTCCTCGCCGCCCCAGCGGCAGAGTATATCCGATTGGCGCAGGCTGCCCTGCAGCACATTGGCGAACTGGCGCAGCACTTCGTCGCCTGCCAGGTGACCGTGGGTGTCATTCAGCGCCTTGAAGTGGTCCAGG
>NZ_JAWRYH010001410.1:0-233 GCF_046534675.1 Pseudomonas sp. SIMBA_067
GAGAACCGTCAGCAGATCGCCAGTTTCACCCAGGCGTTCTGGCCACCGGCGCATGATGCCGAGTTTTTGCTGCTGCTGTTCGAGGCAACTTTGCAGACCCTTGCCGTGGCCACGGCCGGCATGGCCCTGGCGCTGCTGCTGGCGGTGCCGGCCAGCCTGCTGGCCAGCCGCGCCTTGTCGTTGCGGGCGGCCTCGCGCGGCGGCCGGGCCGGGCTGTTGTCGCGGGTGCTGCG
>NZ_JAWRYH010001411.1:0-233 GCF_046534675.1 Pseudomonas sp. SIMBA_067
CTGTAGCTCAATATTGCTATTTAATGCTATTGATTCAGAGAACATGAATCCTCCAGAGTCGCTGATGGCTCAATACTCAATGCTTGGCTGCCAGGTTTTTTTAATCCTGAAAGCTTAATCAAACCGCTAATATCTAAAATTAACGAGACACGACCATCACCTAAAATAGTTGCCCCAGAGACTCCGTCCACTTTGTGGTAATTAGCCTCCAAGCTTTTTATAACCACCTGTTG
>NZ_JAWRYH010001412.1:0-233 GCF_046534675.1 Pseudomonas sp. SIMBA_067
GGTTTTTTATTTGTAATAATTTTAAATAGTAACTGCAGTTGGCGTAATAACTACCAAATGGCTCAACGGTCAGTGTTTTATTATTAAGCTGCGCGTTGTAATGAGAAAGCGTGTTATGCTCTTTTTCAACAACAATATCAATAGCAAGCTCTGCTTTTGCCCCGCTTAAATTGAATGCACACAACATCTTTTCTTCGTTTAATGTGCGGTAAAACGCCAAAATTGGCTCGGCG
>NZ_JAWRYH010001413.1:0-233 GCF_046534675.1 Pseudomonas sp. SIMBA_067
GGCAAGCCCCGATGACCCGCGCCTGCCCTGGCCCCGGGCTCACCGCCTGCAGCTGTGCGATGAGCATCTGGCGCTCAAGCGCCAAGCCCTTGCCGCCCATGCCAGCCAGTTGCAGCCCGATGGTGATCGCCCCCCGGTTGTGCCAGAACAGCTGCAGGCTTGTCTGTTGCAACCATTCGAGCTGATCTTTCTGTCAACGGAGGCAACATGAGCCTGGACGCACAGTACTTCGC
>NZ_JAWRYH010001414.1:0-233 GCF_046534675.1 Pseudomonas sp. SIMBA_067
GCCGGTTGCGGAGTTACATTCATCCGTTCATGGAATTGGCGGATGTGCTTGGTGAACGTCAGCCCGTCGCGCACAACCGAAGGATCGCAGGCAGCCCCCCACTTCAGACCGTCCATGGCCAGCGACGCATCAGCGCCGTTTTTCTCTGCAGCTTCGGCGGCGGTGTCCAAGAACTGCTGCCCCAGAGCGATGGCAGCAGACATGCTTTCAGGGAACACCGTAGATGCATAGCG
>NZ_JAWRYH010001415.1:0-233 GCF_046534675.1 Pseudomonas sp. SIMBA_067
GCCTGTTCGACAGCCTACGCCATTTCATCATGCGTGGCCTGTGCCCGCTGGTAGGTGGGGTGATCTTGTCGGTGATCTTCGCGCGTACCGCCATCGACAGCGCCTCGCCAGACTTCGGCAGCGGCTCGCATGTGGGCGGGTTGGGGCTGGTGTTCGTGATTGCCGCGATCATTTCGGTGCTCGGCATCGGGCTGATGATGCTGTCGCGCCTGCGGGCGCCGGCGTACTTCCTG
>NZ_JAWRYH010001416.1:0-233 GCF_046534675.1 Pseudomonas sp. SIMBA_067
TGGGCCAGGCGTTGGTTCTCCTGGCGCAAGCGATTCAGTTGGGCGCTTTCGCGGGCGGCATCCGCGCTTTGCAGTTGTTTGCTCAGTTCTTCCCGTTGTCGTTCGCTTTCTTGCAAGCGTTGCTGCAACTCGGTGATCTGGCTGCCGGCACTCAAGGACAGGGGCGTGGAACTGCCGGTGCTCGAGGTTTCTTCAGCGTGGGCCGTAGCCCCGATCGTTAACACTGCCAACAG
>NZ_JAWRYH010001417.1:0-233 GCF_046534675.1 Pseudomonas sp. SIMBA_067
GTTCTTTCAGTAAATTGTACTGTTCGTTTTCTTTTTTACTGAAGACGTGATAAACACGATAGTGCGTGTCATTTATCTGGTCCACAACAAAACTGCAGCCGCTGAAATTATCTGTGAATAGAGTGGTTGGCTCCGTGCCCGTGGGGTGAATCGGAATATCATAATGCCTGTTCTGAGGCACCCAGTACGCTGAAGTGAGTTTGTTGTTGTCACTGGCTCGTTCAGTGCTCGTG
>NZ_JAWRYH010001418.1:0-233 GCF_046534675.1 Pseudomonas sp. SIMBA_067
CTTGCTACTTTACATAGCCGTGTAAAACAGGAGACCGCTATGCAGAGCATGCTTGAAGGCGAACAAAAAATATTAGCTTCATTAAAATAATGTTTATCACCGATTTTTAGCAAAGCTTAGGGAGCCATCAGTGAAAAAAGTACTGATAGTGTGTTTAGGAAATATATGTCGCTCACCTACCGCAGAGGCGGTATTAAAAGCTCGTGCAAACAAGTTAGGTATTGATCTGCTAG
>NZ_JAWRYH010001419.1:0-233 GCF_046534675.1 Pseudomonas sp. SIMBA_067
CGGCAAGGTTTAAGCCGTCGACCAGACCAAAGAAATTGCTGTTACGCCAGGTCAGCACACCGGTTGAGCGGCCAGAGAGAAAGGCGTCGGTATAACCGGAGTCGCCGCCGAAGAACGGCAGCATATCGGTTTAACTCAGCACGTCATAGACCAGGCCGTAGTTACGTCCGTAATCCAGCGAACCCGCCTCGCCAAACTTCAGGCCAGCATAGCCCAGACGGGTACGGTTGGTG
>NZ_JAWRYH010000162.1:0-343 GCF_046534675.1 Pseudomonas sp. SIMBA_067
GGTTCGTGGTAGCGCTGTTCGAGTTTATCGTCGCTGTCCTTCATCGCTTGCTCGACCATACGCGGCCGCTCTACCGTAGGGTCAATCGGTACAAACGGCCCTCTACCCGCCATCGGCTCCAGCGAAGGCACCTTCTGCGCCGCCCACTCCCGGTGCGTGGCGCGAATGGCCTGGAGGATCTGCGAGGTCTGCAACTGGTAGGCGCGCATGGGGTCTTCACGCCAGACCTGGCGCTTCACCACCCAGTTCAACCGCTGATGGTTGAGTTCCTGAATCAGGCCAACGGTATCGTCGAGCACCACCGCCAGCACGCCGTTCTCCAGCTTGTGCCGGTTCATCGCGT
>NZ_JAWRYH010000022.1:0-24225 GCF_046534675.1 Pseudomonas sp. SIMBA_067
GGTGCGCTGGTCTCGCCGGCCTTGATGGTGACCTGAGCGTTGTTGCTCAGGGTCACGACCAGATCGTGGTCCAGCGGTTGATTGATGTGCACGGTGAAGGTCGGTTTGACGTTCTCGGCCACCGAAGTCTGGTCGGCCGTGATGGTGACTTTGACCAGATCGCCTTCGTTGTTGCCGCCTGGGGTACCTGGGTTGCCCGGGGTACCTGGCTCGTCAGTGACGGTGGTGCTGACCGGGGTCTTGTCCAGGGTCAGTTGCTCGAACTTGCCAACATCAGCACCCGCAACGGTCGCGATGGAGTTGACCACCGCTGGGTTGCTGCCAACGTAGACGTTGTCCGGAGCAGTCACGGTGATCGAACCGCTGGTGCCATTGGCCGGTACGGTGATGACGGTTTTACCGTCGCTCAGCGTGAAGGTCAGCGCGCCATGGTTGTTGATCGGCAGGCCGTCTTTGTTGGTCAGGGTGATGGTGTAGGTGATCTCGCCGCCTTCGGTGACCGAAGGCGTCGCGGTCAGCTTCGCTACAACTTCGTCGGTGGTGTCGGTGACGTCGACCTTCGCCGAGCCGCCGAGCTCCAGATTTTCGAAGGTACGACCATCAACGTCCACAGCGGACTTGATGCCAACGCTGATTTCACCGGCGTCGTTGTAAACGTCATCACCTTGTGCCGCGTGCTGGTACGGCGCGCTGGTGTCGCCGGCTTTGATGGTGACCTGAGCGTTGTTGCTCAGGGTCACAACCAGGTCGTGGTCCAGCGGCTGGTTGATGTGCACGGTGAAGGTCGGTTTGACGTTCTCGGCTACCGACGTCTGGTCGGCCGTGATGGTGACTTTGACCAGATCGCCTTCGTTGTTGCCGCCTGGGGTACCTGGGTTGCCCGGGGTACCTGGCTCGTCAGTGACGGTGGTGCTGACCGGGGTCTTGTCCAGGGTCAGTTGCTCGAACTTGCCAACATCAGCGCCCGCAACGGTCGCGATGGAGTTGACCACCGCTGGGTTAGAGCCGACGTAGACGTTGTCCGGAGCCGTGACGGTGATCGAACCGCTGGTGCCATTGGCCGGTACGGTGATGACGGTCTTGCCGTCGCTCAGCGTGAAGGTCAGCGCGCCATGGTTGTTGATCGGCAGACCGTCTTTGTTGGTCAGCGTGATGGTGTAGGTGATCTCGCCGCCTTCGGTGACCGAAGGGGTCGCAGTCAACTTTGCCACGACTTCGTCGGTCGTGTCGGTCACTTGAACGGTAGCCGCACCGCCCAGCTGCAGGTTCTCGAAGGTCGAACCGGTGGCGTCTACCGCCGATTTGATGCCAACGCTGATTTCACCGGCATCGTTGTAAACGTCGTCCCCTTGCGCATCGTGGGTGTACGGTGCGCTGGTTTCGCCAGCCTTGATGGTGACCTGGGCATTGTTGCTCAGGGTCACGACCAGGTCGTGGTCCAGCGGCTGGTTCACGTGCACGGTGAAGGTCGGTTTGACGTTCTCCGCCACCGAGGTCTGATCGGCGGTGATGGTGACCTGCACCAGGTCGCCTTGGTTGCCAGTGCCCGGAGTACCCGAACCTGGTTCGTCGGTGACAGTGGTGCTCACCGGAGTCTTGTCCAGGGTCAGCTGCTCGAACTTGCCGACATCCGCGCCCGCAACAGTCGCGATCGACTGTACTACCGGGGTGTTGCTGCCAACGTAGACGTTGTCCGGAGCAGTCACGCTGATCGAACCGCTGGTGCCATTGGCCGGCACGGTGATGACGGTCTTGCCGTCGCTCAGCGTGAAGGTCAGCGCGCCATGGTTGTTGATCGGCAGGCCGTCTTTGTTGGTCAGGGTGATGGTGTAGGTGATCTCGCCGCCTTCGGTGACCGAAGGCGTCGCGGTCAGCTTGGCCACGACTTCGTCGGTGGTGTCGGTGACATCCACTTTCGCAGCGCCGCCCAACTCCAGGTTCTCGAAGGTCGCACCGGTAGCGTCTACCGCCGACTTGATGCCAACGCTGATCTCACCGGCATCGTTGTAAACGTCGTCGCCTTGCGCATCGTGGGTGTACGGCGCGCTGGTCTCACCGGCCTTGATGGTGACCTGAGCATTGTTGCTCAGGGTCACGACCAGATCGTGGTCCAGCGGCTGGTTGACGTGCACAGTGAACGTTGGTTTGACGTTTTCCGCCACCGAGGTCTGGTCAGCGGTGATGGTGACCTTGACGATATCGCCTTCGTTGCCTGGGGTACCTGGCTCGTCAGTAACCTGGGTGCTGACAGGGGTCTTGTCCAGGTTCAGGTTTTCAAACTTCCACGCGTCCGCGCCGCTGACGGCGTCGATAGCGTTAACTACCGGCTGGTTAGTCCCGACATAGACGTTGTCCGGCGCAGTTGCAGTAGCCGAACCGGTGGTGCTGTTGGCGGCCACAACGACCGTCGTGCCATCGGTCAGCTTGAAGTACAGCTCCGAATGGTTGTTGATCGGCAAGCCGTCTTTGTTGGTCAGGGTAACCGTGTAGGTGATCTCGCCGCCTTCGGTAACCGAAGGGGTCGCGGTCAGCTTGGCCACAACCTCGTCGATGGTGTCGGTCACTTTGACCGAAGCATCACCGCCCAGCTGCAGGTTCTCGAAGGCAGCGCCGGTGGCGTCTACCGCCGACTTGATGCCCAAGGTGATTTCGCCGGCATCCTGGTAGACGTCATCGCCTTGGGCAGCGTGCTCGTACGGCGCGCTGGTTTCGCCGGCCTTGATGGTGACCTGAGCGTTGTTGCTCAGGGTCACGACCAGGTCGTGGGCCAGCGGCTGGTTCACGTGCACAGTGAACGTTGGTTTGACGTTTTCCGCCACCGAGGTCTGGTCAGCGGTGATGGTGACCTTGACGATATCGCCTTCGTTGCCTGGGGTACCTGGCTCGTCAGTAACCTGGGTGCTGACAGGGGTCTTGTCCAGGTTCAGGTTTTCAAACTTCCACGCGTCCGCGCCGCTGACGGCGTCGATAGCGTTAACTACCGGCTGGTTAGTCCCGACATAGACGTTGTCCGGCGCAGCTGCAGTGGCCGAACCGGTGGTGCTGTTGGCGGCCACAACGACCGTCGTGCCATCGGTCAGCTTGAAGTACAGCTCCGAATGGTTGTTGATCGGCAAGCCGTCTTTGTTGGTCAGGGTTACCGTGTAGGTGATCTCGCCGCCTTCGGTAACCGAAGGGGTCGCGGTCAGCTTGGCCACAACCTCGTCGATGGTGTCGGTCACTTTGACCGAAGCATCACCGCCCAACTGCAGGTTCTCGAAGGCAGCGCCGGTGGCGTCTACCGCCGACTTGATGCCCAGAGTGATTTCGCCAGCATCCTGGTAGACGTCATCGCCTTGGGCAGCGTGCTCGTACGGCGCGCTGGTTTCGCCGGCCTTGATAGTGACCTGAGCGTTGTTGCTCAGGGTCACGACCAGGTCGTGCGCCAGAGCGGTGTTGATGTGCACGGTGAAGGTCGGTTTGACGTTCTCGGCGACCGAAAACTGGTCAGCGGTGATGGTGACCTTGACGATATCGCCTTCGTTGTTGCCGCCTGGGTTGCCTGGAGTACCTGGCTCGTCAGTAACCTGGGTGCTGACCGGGGTCTTGTCCAGGTTCAGGTTTTCGAACTTCCACGCGTCTGCGCCGCTAACGGCGTCGATAGCGTTGACCACCGGCTGATTAGCGCCGACATAAACGTTATCCGGCGCAGTTGCAGTGGCCGATCCAGTGGTGCTGTTGGCCGCGACGACAACAGTGGTGCCATCGGTCAGCTTGAAGTACAGCTCCGAATGGTTGTTGATCGGCAAACCGTCTTTGTTGGTCAGCGTGATGGTATAGGTGATCTCGCCGCCTTCGGTGACCGAAGGGGTGGCGGTCAACTTGGCCACCACTTCGTCGATGGTGTCGGTCACTTTGACCGAAGCATCACCGCCCAACTGCAGGTTCTCGAAGGCAGCGCCGGTGGCGTCTACCGCCGACTTGATGCCCAAGGTGATTTCGCCGGCATCCTGGTAGACGTCATCGCCCTGTGCAGCGTGCTCGTAAGGTGCGCTGGTTTCGCCCGCTTTGATGGTAACTGTGGCGTTGTTGCTCAGGGTCACGACCAGGTCGTGGGCCAGGGCGGTGTTGATGTGCACGGTGAAGGTCGGTTTGACGTTCTCGGCAACCGATACCTGGTCAGCGGTGATGGTGACCTTGACGATGTCACCTTCGTTGCCCGGCGTGCCTGGCTCGTCGGTAACCTGGGTACTGACCGGGGTCTTGTCCAGATTCAGGTTTTCGAATTTCCACGCATCCGCGCCGCTGACGGCGTCGATAGCGTTAATTACCGGCTGGTTAGCGCCAACATAGACGTTATCCGGCGCAGTTGCAGTGGCCGAGCCAGTGGTGCTGTTGGCCGCGACGACAACAGTGGTGCCATCGGTCAGCTTGAAGTACAGCTCCGCATGGTTGTTGATCGGCAGGCCGTCTTTGTTGGTCAGCGTGATGGTGTAGGTGATCTCGCCGCCTTCGGTGACCGACTGGCTTGCGGTCAGCTTGGCCACAACTTCGTCGATGGTGTCGGTCACTTTGACCGAAGCATCACCGCCCAACTGCAGGTTTTCGAAGGCCGCACCGGTAGCGTCTACCGCCGACTTGATGCCCAGAGTGATTTCGCCAGCGTCCTGGTAGACGTCGTCACCTTGCGCGTCGTGAGCATACGGCTCGCTCGAGGTCTGACCGGCCTTGATGGTCACAACCGCGTTATTGCTCAGGGTCACGACCAGGTCGTGGGCCAGTGCAGTGTTGATGTGCACGGTGAAGGTCGGTTTGACGTTCTCGGCGACCGAAACCTGGTCAGCCGTGATGGTGACCTTGACGATATCGCCTTCGTTACCTGGGGTACCTGGCTCGTCGGTAACCTCGGTGCTGACCGGGGTCTTGTCCAGGTTCAGGTTTTCGAACTTCCACGCATCCGCGCCGCTAACGGCATCGATGGCATTCACCACCGGCTCGTTAGCGCCGACATAGACGTTATCCGGGGCGGTCGCAGTGGCCGAGCCGGTGGTGCTGTTCGCGGGCACGATGACAGTGGTGCCATCGGTCAGCTTGAAGTACAGCTCTGCGTGGTTGTTGATCGGCAGGCCGTCTTTGTTGGTTAACGTGATCGTGTAGGTGATCTCGCCGCCTTCGGTGACCGAAGGCGTCGCAGTCAACTTGGCCACAACCTCGTCGACGGTGTCGGTCACTTGAACGGTGGCCGCACCGCCCAGTTGCAGGTTCTCGAAAGTAGCGCCAGTGGCGTCTACCGCAGAATTGATACCCAGGCTGATTTCGCCGGAGTCTTTATAGACGTCATCGCCCTGCGCGTCGTGGGTGTACGGCGCGCTGGTTTCGCCCGCCTTGATGGTGACTTGGGCATTGTTGCTCAGGGTCACGACCAGGTCGTGGTCCAACGGCTGGTTGATGTGCACGGTGAACGTCGGTTTGACGTTCTCGGCTACCGAAGTCTGGTCGGCAGTGATGGTGACCTTGACCAGGTCGCCTTCGTTGCCCGGAGTGCCTGGCTCGTCAGTAACGGTGGTGCTGACCGGGGTTTTGTCCAGGGTCAGTTGCTCGAACTTGCCGACGTCAGCGCCAGCAACAGTTGCGATCGACTGTACCACCGGGGTGTTGCTGCCAACGTAAACGTTGTCCGGAGCAGTCACGGTGATCGAACCGGTAGTGCCGTTGGCCGGTACGGTGATGACGGTTTTGCCGTCGCTCAGCGTGAAGGTCAGGGCGCCATGGTTGTTGATCGGCAGACCGTCTTTGTTGGTCAGCGTGATGGTGTAGGTGATCTCGCCGCCTTCGGTAACCGAAGGGGTCGCGGTCAGTTTCGCCACCACTTCATCAGTGGTGTCGGTCACTTGAACGGTGGCGGCACCGCCCAGTTGCAGGTTCTCGAAGGTAGCGCCGGTGGCGTCTACAGCCGAATTGATGCCCAGGCTGATCTGGCCAGCGTCATTGTAAACGTCATCGCCTTGTGCAGCGTGCTCGTATGGCGCGCTGGTGTCGCCCGCCTTGATGGTGACCTGCACGTTGTTGCTCAGGGTCACGACCAGGTCGTGGTCCAGCGGTTGGTTGACGTGTACGGTGAACGTCGGTTTGACGTTTTCCGCCACCGAAGTCTGGTCGGCCGTGATGGTGACCTTGACCAGGTCGCCTTCGTTGCCTGGGGTGCCTGGTTCGTCGGTAACCTGGGTGCCGACCGGGGTCTTGTCCAGGTTCAGGTTTTCAAACTTCCACGCGTCCGCGCCGCTGACGGCGTCGATGGCATTCACCACCGGCTGGTTAGTCCCGACATAGACGTTATCCGGCGCGGTTGCAGTGGCCGAACCGGTGGTGCTGTTAGCCGCGACGACAACAGTGGTGCCATCGGTCAGCTTGAAGTACAGCTCCGAATGGTTGTTGATCGGCAGACCGTCTTTGTTGGTCAGCGTGATGGTGTAGGTGATCTCGCCACCTTCGGTAACCGAAGGCGTCGCGGTCAGCTTGGCTACCACTTCGTCGATGGTGTCGGTCACTTTGACCGAAGCGTCACCGCCCAACTGCAGGTTCTCGAAGGCAGCGCCGGTGGCGTCCACTGCCGACTTGATGCCGAGGGAAATTTCGCCGGCATCCTGGTAAACGTCATCGCCCTGCGCAGCGTGCTCGTACGGTGCGCTGGTTTCGCCGGCCTTGATGGTGACCTGAGCGTTGTTGCTCAGGGTCACGACCAGGTCGTGCGCCAGAGCGGTGTTGATGTGCACGGTGAAGGTCGGTTTGACGTTCTCGGCGACCGAAACCTGGTCAGCGGTGATGGTGACCTTGACGATATCGCCTTCGTTGCCTGGGGTACCTGGCTCGTCAGTAACCTGGGTGCTGACCGGGGTCTTGTCCAGGTTCAGGTTTTCAAACTTCCACGCATCCGCGCCGCTGACGGCATCGATAGCGTTAACTACCGGCTGGTTAGCTCCAACATAGACGTTATCCGGTGCGGTTGCAGTGGCCGAACCGGTGGTGCTGTTGGCAGCCACAACGACCGTCGTGCCATCGGTCAGCTTGAAGTACAGCTCCGAATGGTTGTTGATCGGCAGACCGTCTTTGTTGGTCAGCGTGATGGTGTAGGTGATCTCGCCACCTTCGGTAACCGAAGGCGTCGCGGTCAGCTTGGCTACCACTTCGTCGATGGTGTCGGTCACTTTGACCGAAGCGTCACCGCCCAACTGCAGGTTCTCGAAGGCAGCGCCGGTGGCGTCCACCGCCGACTTGATGCCGAGGGAAATTTCGCCGGCGTCCTGGTAAACGTCATCGCCCTGCGCAGCGTGCTCGTACGGCGCGCTGGTTTCGCCGGCCTTGATGGTGACCTGAGCGTTGTTGCTCAGGGTCACGACCAGGTCGTGGGCCAGTGCAGTGTTGATGTGCACGGTGAAGGTCGGTTTGACGTTCTCGGCCACCGAAGTCTGGTCGGCAGTAATGGTGACTTGGACCAGGTCGCCCTGGTTACCGGTGCCCGGAGTGCCCGAACCTGGTTCGTCGGTGACAGTAGTGCTGACCGGAGTCTGGTCCAGGGTCAGCTGTTCGAACTTGCCGACATCCGCGCCCGCAACAGTCGCAATCGACTGCACCACCGGGGTGTTGCTGCCGACGTAGACGTTGTCAGGAGCAGTGATGGTGATCGAACCGCTGGTGCCATTGGCCGGTACGGTGATGACGGTTTTGCCGTCGCTCAGCGTAAAGGTCAAGGCACCGTGGTTGTTGATCGGCAGGCCATCTTTGTTGGTCAGGGTGATGGTGTAGGTGATTTCGCCGCCTTCGGTCACCGAAGGGGTCGCGGTCAGCTTGGCCACAACTTCACTGACAGTGTCCGAGACCTCAACGGTAGCCGGGCCACCCAAGTCCAGCTTCTCGAAGGTGGCGCCTGGAACGGTAGCGTCGGTAACGCTGAGGGTGATGGATCCAGCGTCTTGATAGACGTCATCGCCCTGAGCCGGGGTCTTGTACTCGACTTCGGTCTTACCGGCTTCGATCGTCACGGTGTCGCCGTTCGACAGAGTTACGGTCAACGGGCGGTCCAGCGCCTGGCTTACTTTCACAGTAAAGGAAGGTTGCTGGTCTTCGGTCACATTGCCGTTGCTGACGATGCTTACGGTTACGGTATCGATGCTGTCGCTGATAACAGTCGAAGCCGGGGTCGGATTCGGGGTCAGTTGCTCGAAGTTACCGCCGGTGGCGTTTTCGATGGTGACGCTGACAGTCGAACCGTTGTTGTAGACGTCGTTCGCCGGGGTCTGGAAGTCGACGCTGCCCTGGGTTTTGCCGGCCTCAACGGTAATGGTCTGGCCATTGGACAGGGTCACGGTCACCGGAGTCTGGGCAGGGTTGCTCAGGGTCACGGTGTAGGTGATCACGCCGCCTTCAGTGACGCTTGGCGAAGCCGTCAGGGTCGCGGTGGTGGTGTCTACCGAATCGTTGATCGTGGTCTGAGCCGGGGTCGGATTCGGGGTCAGCTGCTCGAAGTTACCGCCGGTGGCGTTCTCGATGGTGACGCTGACAGTCGAACCGTTGTTGTAGACGTCGTTCGCAGGGGTCTGGAAGTCGACACTGCCCTGGGTTTTGCCAGCCTCAACGGTGATGGTCTGGCCGTTGGACAGGGTCACGGTTACCGGAGTCTGGGCAGGGTTGCTCAGGGTCACGGTGTAGGTGATTACGCCACCTTCGGTCACCGACGGGTTCGCCGTCAGGGTTGCGGTGGTGGTGTCGACCGAATCGTTGATCGTGGTCTGAGCCGGAGTCGGGTTCGGGGTCAGTTGCTCGAAGTTACCGCCGGTGGCGTTTTCGATGGTGACGCTGACAGTCGAGCCGTTGTTGTAGACGTCATTCGCCGGAGTCTGGAAATCAACGCTGCCCTGGGTTTTGCCGGCCTCAACAGTGATGGTCTGGCCATTGGACAGGGTCACGGTCACTGGCGTCTGGGCAGGGTTGCTCAGGGTTACGGTGTAGGTAATCACGCCACCCTCGGTCACCGACGGGCTCGCCGTCAGGGTCGCGGTGGTGGTGTCGACGGAGTCATTGATCGTGGTCTGAGCCGGAGTCGGGTTCGGGGTCAGTTGCTCGAAGTTACCGCCGGTGGCGTTCTCGATGGTGACGCTGACAGTCGAACCGTTGTTGTAGACGTCGTTCGCCGGGGTCTGGAAGTCGACACTGCCCTGGGTTTTGCCAGCCTCAACGGTGATGGTCTGGCCGTTGGACAGGGTCACGGTCACCGGAGCCTGGGCAGGGTTGCTCAGGGTCACGGTGTAGGTGATTACGCCACCTTCGGTCACCGATGGGTTCGCCGTCAGAGTTGCGGTGGTGGTGTCTACCGAATCGTTGATCGTGGTCTGAGCCGGAGTCGGATTCGGGGTCAGTTGCTCGAAGTTACCGCCGGTGGCGTTTTCGATGGTGACGCTGACAGTCGAGCCGTTGTTGTAGACGTCATTCGCCGGAGTCTGGAAATCAACGCTGCCCTGGGTTTTGCCGGCCTCAACAGTGATGGTCTGGCCATTGGACAGGGTTACAGTCACCGGAGTCTGCGCAGGGTTGCTCAGGGTCACGGTGTAGGTAATCACGCCCCCTTCGGTGACGCTTGGCGAAGCCGTCAGGGTCGCAGTGGTAGTGTCGACCGAATCGTTGATCGTGGTTTGAGCCGGAGTCGGATTCGGGGTCAGTTGCTCGAAGTTACCGCCGGTGGCGTTTTCGATGGTGACGCTAACAGTCGAACCGTTGTTGTAGACGTCGTTCGCCGGGGTCTGGAAATCAACGCTGCCTTGGGTTTTGCCGGCCTCAACAGTAATGGTCTGGCCGTTGGACAGGGTCACGGTCACCGGAGTCTGGGCAGGGTTGCTCAGGGTCACGGTGTAGGTGATCACGCCGCCTTCAGTAACGCTTGGCGAAGCGGTCAGTGTTGCGGTGGTGGTGTCCACCGAATCGTTGATCGTGGTCTGAGCCGGGGTCGGATTCGGCGTCAGTTGCTCGAAGTTACCGCCGGTGGCGTTTTCGATGGTGACGCTGACGGTCGAGCCGTTGTTGTAGACGTCGTTCGCCGGGGTCTGGAAATCAACGCTGCCCTGGGTTTTGCCGGCCTCAACGGTGATGGTCTGGCCGTTGGACAGGGTCACAGTCACCGGAGTCTGGGCAGGGTTGCTCAAGGTCACGGTGTAGGTGATTACGCCACCTTCAGTGACGCTTGGCGAAGCAGTCAGAGTGGCGGTCGTGTTATCGACCGAGTCACTGATTACCGTCTCAGCCGGCGCAGGGTTCGGCGTCAGTTGCTCGAAGTTGCCACCGGTAGCGCCGGTGATCGTGGTACTGACGGTCGAACCATTGTTGTAGACGTCGTTCGCCGGGGTCTGGAAGTCGACGCTGCCTTGGGTCTTGCCAGCTTCGATGGTGATTACCTGCCCGTTGGACAGCGTAACGGTCACCGGAGTCTGGGCAGGGTTGCTCAGGGTCACGGTGTAGGTGATCACGCCACCTTCGGTCACCGACGGATTCGCCGTCAGCGTCGCAGTGGTGGTGTCGATGGTATCGGTAACCTGGGTGACTGCCGGCGTTTGCGGCACTGTCACAGTCAGGCCGTTGCCGCCAGTGGTACCCGTTACAGTTGCCGAGATCTGGCCACCGTCGATATAAGGCGTGTCATTTGCCGGGACCACGACATTGACGCTGCCGCTGGTCTGCCCGGCCGGGATGACGATTACGGCACCATTGGACAGGGTGACGACCAGGTTGGTGGTCGGCGCCTGGCCAACCGTGGCGGTATAGACGATTACGCCACCCGCTTCGCTGATGGAAGGAGTGGCGCCAAGAATCAGGTCGGTAGCAACGTTGGTGTCGATCGTCGGCGTAGTCACCTGGTTATTGCTGGTGGTATCCAGCAAGCCAACCTCTTCGCTGTCGAGCACGGTAGCAAAGCCCAGCCCTTCCGTCGGGAAGCCAACGGTAGCATCGACCCGACCCGCGGTTTCTTCGAGCATCACGAAGCTGTGACCACCGCCAAGCGCGCCGCCGCCGCCCGCTGCGGACGGGCCGGCTGCGGTGGCTTCAAGTTCGGTAGTCGGGTCGACACCGGCCGCGATCGCCTGTTGCAGCTCTTCTACCGACGGCGCGGCCTGTGCGGTCGCCTGGCTCAGGTCGGTGCTGCTGTCAGGCGCATCGGCGCTCCACTGGCTGTCGCGGCCCAGGTCAAGCAGACGGCCATCGGCTAGCTCCAAAGTAACTGCGCCGCCCGGGCCAGTGAGCACTTCCTCACCTGCCAGCAGGCGGTCCCCTTCGATGAGCACACGACGAATGCCCTCTGGGGATACCGCAATAACCTGGCCGACAATGCTTTTGACGATGGCTACAACGCTGCTCATTGGACTCTCCGTGTGACCCTATGGGTACTTCCATGCCAGAGCGGCACTCGCAAGCCACTGCAGGCGGAACTATGTCGATGATCTCTTGACGCTTTATTGCGTCAATTTTTCGCCTATAACTATTTGGAATTACTTAAATGCCAAACTATTGACCTTATAGAGGCCATCCTAAACAATCGGCAATGTAATGTCACATTGATATTTGTACCTTAGCCAACCGTTCATTGAGGACAAATGTCGTACATCATCGAAAGCTTGCTTAACGCTAGTTCGAGCAATGTTTTTAACGCCTGGACATTGGCATTTAATGCTGCAGAACAGCCGCCCATCGGCAACCGTCAAGCCTGCACGCGTCAATTTTCAGATTACTTTCGCGCGCCAGGCTGCTAACTCCATACAAGCACAAACCTTGCCTGAAACCGGACAGGCCGGGGCGTCCAAACGAGGCAACATCGGGGCTGTATAGGGTTCGAGCCAACGCCAAAGCCTTTTACAGCGCCCGGCCTGCAACAACGCTTCATCGCAGATCAGATAGATAGAGAACGATTGCGCAGATACTGACACGGCGATGATGGCAAACCCTTGACGATTTCTGAACCAGCGCCAAGCGTGCAAGCAGATTTTGTACGATGAATTTTAACGATCAGCACTTTTAAAACCGTCAACAAATCAGCGCCCATTAAATGACGAAGACAAAGATCGATCATAGGCGGCCCACTCACTGTCTGGCGGGCAGGCTATGCTGCTGAAAGTGCTTCAGCCTGTACCCATACCGGATCAAAAATGAAACACCCACTGCTCGGGAGCAGTCTGGTAGCAATGAACGACGTACAATTGTTTACTCAGTGTCGATTCGAGGCGACCATTGGCCGTCTGCTCAGCCATAAGGGCGTCGTAGCCCCACCTACACCGCTTTGCAGCACCATTGAAAGCCAGGGCGAGCCGGCCAGACTTAACGGCGGCACACCCACCCCACCCACCACAAGGATGAAGAGAGCGCCGCGTGGAATCTGAAGTCAGTCGAGTCCAACTCAGCCATGATCCACGCAGTCAGCATGACGATCCCTTGCTGGATAGCCTGCTGAGCCTGTGTGTCCTGCACCAGAAACCCGCCAGCCGGGTCATGCTGACCACCGGCCTGCCGCTGCCCGCCCAGCGCCTGAGCCCCGAGCTGCTGCCCCGTGCCGCCGCCCGGGCCGGCCTGCAAGGGCGTCTGCTGCAGCGCAAGCTGGAGCAGATCCCGAGCATCGCCATGCCGGCGATGCTACTGCTGAAGGAAGGCCGCAGTGCCGTCCTGCTAGGCTGGGAGAACGAAGATACCGCGCGCCTGTTGCTCAGCGAGAGCGACGGCGGCGAGGTGCATGTCAGCCGCGAAGCCCTGCAAAGCGACTATAGCGGCCGGGTATTCTTCGCCCAGCCGCAGCACAAGTTCGACGTCAACCACGGCAACCTCATCCCGCGGGCAAAGTCGTGGTTCCGCGATACCCTGCTGCGCAGCAAGTGGCTGTATATCGACGCCATCGCCGCCAGCCTGGTGATCAACCTGATCGCCCTGGCTGCGCCGCTGTTTGTGATGAACGTGTATGACCGTGTGGTGCCCAACCAGGCAACGTCAACGCTCTGGGTGCTGGCCATCGGTATCGCCGGCGCCTACATCTTCGACCTGATCCTCAAGGGGCTGCGAGGCCTTTGCCTGGACCTGGCCGGCAAGAAGACCGACCTGATCATCTCGGCGACGCTGTTCGAGCGCATCGTCGGCATGTCGATGAAGTACCGCCCGGCCAGGGTCGGCAGCTTTGCCCAGAACATTCACGAGTTCCAGGGCCTGCGCGACTTCCTCGCCTCATTGACCCTGACCAGCCTGATCGACCTGCCGTTCACCATTCTTATCCTGATCGTCATCGCCATCATTGGCGGGCACCTGGTGTGGATCCCGATCATTGCCTTCCCGCTGGCCCTGGGCATCGGCTATGCCTTGCAACGGCCGCTGATGGCGACCATGGAGCGGACCATGGCCCTGGCCTCCGAGCGCCAGTCCAGCCTGATCGAAACCCTGGCCGGCCTGGATGCGGTAAAGGTCAACAACGCCGAAAGTGAACGCCAGTACATGTGGGAGCAGACCCTGGGCACCCTCAGCCGCCTGGAACTGCGCGTGAAGGTGCTGTCGAGCCTGGCGATGAACATCACCATGCTCATCCAGCAGCTGGCTGGCGTGGCGATGATCTGCGTTGGCGTGTACCTGATCATCGACGGCAACTTGAGCATGGGCGGTCTGGTGGCGTGCTACATGCTTAGCGGTCGGGCGCTCGGGCCACTGGCCTCGCTCAACGGCTTGCTTGCCCGCTACCAGCAAGCCAAGGTCACCATGGTGGCCACAGACCACATGATGGAACTGCCGCAAGAGCGCAACTTCGAGGAGCGCCCGCTGAGCCGCAAGGTACTGCAGGGTAGTGTCGAGTTCCGCGGGGTTGATTTCACCTACCCGAACCAGCAGAACCTGGCGCTGAAGAACATCAACCTGACCATCCGCCCCGGCGAAAAAGTCGGCATCATCGGCCGCAGTGGCTCGGGCAAGAGCTCGCTGGCCAAGCTCATCGTCGGCCTGTACGAGGCCGATGGCGGCTCGCTGCTGGTCGATGGCGTGGACATTCGCCAGATCGACGTCAGCGAACTGCGCCACAACATCGGCTATGTACCGCAGGACATCCAGCTGTTGGCCGGTACCCTGCGCGACAACCTGGTCAGCGGTGCCCGTTACATCGAGGACGAACTGATCCTGCAGGCCGCCGAGCTGGCGGGTGTTCATGAATTTGCCCGTTTGCACCCGGACGGTTACGAGCTGCAAGTGGGTGAGCGCGGGCAGAACCTGTCCGGCGGCCAGCGGCAGAACGTAGCCCTGGGCCGTGCGCTGCTGCTCAACCCGCAAATCCTGTTGCTGGACGAGCCGACCAGTGCCATGGACAACACCGGCGAAGAGCGCCTCAAGCAGCGCCTGCAAGCGGTGGTGGAAAGCAAGACGGTACTGTTGGTCACGCACCGGGCCTCGCTGCTGTCGCTGGTGGACCGGCTGATCGTGATCGATCGCGGGCAGATTGTCGCCGACGGCCCGAAAGCCGCGGTCATGGATGCGCTGAAGAAGGGGCAGATCAGTGTTGCATAAGCTGGATATGGGGCAATTCAAGGATGGCCTGCGGCGCTACTTCAAAGGTTCCGACTCACTGGGCGGCCAGCCGCTGCCAGAGGTCAACAAGGCCCTGATCGAAGATGCACCGCGGGTTGTGCGGCTGACCATCTGGGGCGTGATCCTGTTCTTCGTGTTCTTGATCGTGTGGGCCAGCGTCGCCCCCATCGACGAGGTCACGCGGGGTGAAGGCAAGGCCATTCCGTCGTCCAAGGTGCAGAAGATCCAGAACCTGGAGGGCGGTATCGTCGCCGAAATCTTCGCCAAGGAAGGGCAGATCGTTGAAGTGGGCCAGCCATTGCTGCGCCTGGATGAAACCCGCTTCGCCTCCAACGTTGGTGAGACCGAGGCCGACCGCCAATCCATGGCCCTGCGGGTCGAACGCCTGAGTGCCGAGGTAGAGGACCGCCCGCTGAAGATCGACGAAGAACTGCGCAAAGCCGCACCAAGCCAGGCGGCCAGTGAAGAGTCGCTGTACCAGAGCCGGCGCCAGCAACTGCAGGACGAAATTGGCGGCCTGCAGCAGCAGCTGGTTCAGCGCCAGCAAGAGCTGCGTGAATACAGCTCCAAACGCGCCCAGTACGCCAACAGCCTGGAGTTGCTGCGCAAGGAAATCGGCATGTCAGAACCGCTGGTGGCAACCGGCGCAATCTCCCAGGTCGAAGTGCTGCGCCTGCGCCGCGCCGAAGTGGAGAACCGTGGCCAGCTGGACTCCACTGCGCTGGCCATCCCGCGTGCCGAGGCGGCCATCCGCGAGGTGCAAAGCAAGATCGAGGAAACCCGAGGCAAATTCCGCAGTGAAGCGCTGACCCAGCTGAACGAGGCACGCACCGAGCTGAACAAGGCCACGGCCACCAGCAAGGCACTGGACGATCGGGTGCACCGTACCATGGTCACTTCGCCTGTACGCGGTATCGTCAAGCAGATGCTGGTCAACACCATTGGTGGGGTGATCCAGCCTGGCAGCGATATCATTGAAGTGGTACCCCTGGACGACACGCTGGTCATCGAAGCGAAGATCCTGCCCAAGGACATCGCCTTCCTGCACCCTGGCCAGGAGGCGACCGTCAAGTTCACGGCCTACGACTACACCATCTACGGTGGGCTCAAGGCCAAGCTGGAACAGATCGGCGCCGACACCATCACCGACGAAGACAAGAAGACCACCTACTACCTGATCAAGCTGCGCACCGACCGCAGCCACCTGGGGACTGACGAGAAACCGCTACTGATCATCCCAGGGATGGTGGCGACGGTGGATATCATGACCGGCAAGAAGACCATCATGAGCTACTTGCTCAAGCCGATCATGAAGGCGCGTTCGGAGGCGCTGCGCGAGCGCTGATCAGTTTGGCCACTGCTTTCCAGTGGCTCCTCTGGCCCTATCGCCGGCAAGCCAGCACCCACAGGTACCGCACTGGCTTTGAAGTTGGTGCAGTACCTGTGGGAGCTGGCTTGCCGGCGATAAGGCCGGAACTGCCAGTACGAGAACTCAGCGCCAAGGCGCAGGTTCACCTACCAGCTGCCCCTGAATGCCGCCTACCCCCATCTCCTGCAGCTCCCGCCGCTCCCCTTCTGTCTCGACCCGCTCGGCAATCAGCGGCAAGTCGATGCTGTGCGCTGCACGCTGGATCGCCTCGATGAACAGCCGCTTGTGCTGCTCATGGTCGATGTTACGGATGTAGCTGCCGTCAATTTTCAGGTACGCCAAGCCCAGGTGCGCCAGGTTGCCGATCATGCTGAAGCGCCCGCCAAAGCGCTGCAGCGCCAAGCCAAAACCCAGCCCGTGCAGGCGCCGGGTGAGTTGCTCCAGAGCCGCCTGCTCAGGCAACTGCTCCTCGCCAATTTCAAAAACCAGCCGCGGGCCGAGCGCCGCGTTCTGGCCCAGCAGTTCAAAGATGCGGTGCAGGGCCTTGGGGTCGGCCAATGTAGCGGCGGACAGGTTCAGCGCCAGCACCTGATCATGCCCACGCAGGTGCGCCAACACTTTCTCCAGCACCAGCACGTCCAGCCGCGGCATCCAGCCGAAGCGCTCCAGCCAAGGCAGGAAGCGACCCGCCGGCAGTGCCTCGCCCTGGCCATCCTGCAAGCGGGAAATCACCTTGTGGTGCAGTACCCGTTGCACCGTAGTGCAATCCACCACCGGCTGGAAGAACAGCTCGAAATGCCCATTTTTGAACGCCTGATCGAGCCGCTCATGCCAGGCGTGCTGGCTATCGGCAGCCACTGCAGCCACGCCTTGTTCAAGGCATACCCACCCCGGCGTTGGCTGGTTCTCGGCACGGGCCAGAGCCTCATCGGCGAGCTTCAGCAAAGCCTGCGGAGAATCACCCGGGCTGAATGGCGCGAGGCCGATACAAGCCACCGGGTCGATATCACTGGCGCCCGTTTCGTGCAGGCTCTGCAGCGTTGCCTCCAGGGCCTGGGCCAGGTTTACCGCTTCTTCATGCACCATGCCCGGCGCCAGCACGGCAAACTCGCCACCGCGGCTGCGGGAAATCAGGTCGTTGGTTTCCGGGAAGCTGGCACAGGTACGGCGCAACTGCTCACCCACGGCCTGCAGCAACTGGTCGGTACGCTGTCCGCCAAGGCGTGCGTTCAGCCCTGCCAACCCTTGGACACGCAGTAACAGCAGGTAGCCGGCGCGCGCGTCCTCCAGGTTGCTTACCCGGGTGTTCAGCTGCATTTCGAAATAGCGGCGGTTCGAGAGCCCGGTCAGGCTGTCCTGATAGGACTCCGCACGCAACCGCTCGCTGCGCTCGGCCTGCTCGGTAAACAGCGCCTTGAGCTTCTCGACCATCTGGTTCATCGCCTGCACCACACGGCGCAGTTCCGGTGTGCGGGGCAACTCGGGCAGGCTGAGAAATTCGCGGCGCGCAATGGCATGGGATTGCTCAACCATATAGTCCAGCGGGCGCAACTGGCGGCGCAACAGCAAGGCGCCGAGCACGGCACTGGCTGCACCGCACAGCAGTAACCAGCCCAGGCTGCCCAAGGCGCTTTGCCAGAGTTTGGCAATGGCAAACATCGGGTGGCTGATCACTTCCACCCGCGCGGCCTGCTGCCAGCCGCGGCTGACGATGGCGTCGCCACCGGCGGCCTCAAGGCCGATCAGGTGCACGAACCAGCGCGGTACCCCGCCAGGGTCCGGCTCGGCGTGGCGCTCCACTAGTACGGCGTTGGAGCCCAGGTCGACGACCTTGATGCTTGCATAGTAACCACTGTCGAAGATCGAGCTGACCATCAGCTCGACCATCGCCGGGTCGTCGATATTCGGCGTCAGCGAAAGCGCCAGCGCGGTCGCTGCATCTTGGGCGTGCGAACGCAACTGGTTGACGTACTGGCTGCGCGAGCTTTCCAGGCTAACCATGAAACTGCCACTGAAGGCGACTACCAGGAACAGGCAAATGGCCAACAGCAATTGTTTGAACAGTGACATCTGTGCTCCTTCAGTAAACCGGCTCGGCCGGGAACCCTTCGGCCTGCATTTTCTTCAGCAAATCCTGCCAGCGTGACAGCCGCTTGGTGTCTCCGACCTTCTTGTTGCCTGCGGCGCCCGTCAACCACAACCCCTCGCCATTGAAGGCATACACCGGCAGCAGGTCGGTACGTTGGCTTGCCGGCTTGATGGCATCCATGAGGCTGTCGAGCACCAAAGGCTGGGCCTGTGGGTTTGAATAATAAGTCAGGACCATGTGCGCGCGATTCTGCCGCAACGCCTTGACGTAGGTGATGCGCAGTTTTTCGCTGGGGATGCCCATGCGCCGCAGGCTGAAATACTTGGCGATGGCGTAGTCCTCGCAGTCCCCGGCACCTTTGATCAGTGCCTGCACCGGTGTGGCCCAGTAGTCGACCTCATGCCACAGGTCAATGTCTTCGACATAGCGCAATTGCTGGTTGAAAAAACGGTTGACCACTTGCAGCTGCTCAAGCTCAGTACCCTGCTTTTGCGTGGCCATCAGGTTCTGCCAGGCATCGATACGGCCCTGCCCGACACCCAGAGGACCATACAAGGCCTGCGACTTGCGGCTGATCTGGGAGAAATCCCAATCCGCGTGCAAGCCGCCCAGCAGCAGACTGCCCAGCAGCCCGGCAAAGGCGACACGTCGCACAACGGTTTTGAACATCCAGGATATCGCCACTGCCAAGCCCTGTGCAGGCCAGTCGAAAGCAGCGATGGTGCGGCTTGCCACTGCAAAAAACAATGGCACCCTGCAATCATGCATCCGCCTGTCAGCCGGCCTACACTTTCTGTTTATAACCTTCTATAGGCCGCTTCCTTTGGCGGGCGACTTCATCCACCATAGCCGCGCTTTTGGGCGCCCGTGCCAATGCGGGCCTAGGTTTGACAACCCCCACAAGCTGTAACTAGTGTCATTGGATCCAACTTTAGTCATCGTTGAGGCAGACGTCGCGTGGCCGAGAAAATCAAATTGAGCAATGTGCTGGTCAGCGAGCAGCTGTCGCCGCACCAGGCCCGTGCCGTGATCGAAGAACGCCTGCGTAGCGCCATCCTCGATGGCCGCCTGCCCCCTGGCACCGCCGTGCGACAACAAGAGCTCGCCACCTTGTTTGGCGTCAGCCGCATGCCCGTGCGCGAAGCCCTGCGCCAGCTTGAAGCGCAATCGCTGCTGAAAGTTGAGATGCACAAGGGTGCGGTGGTTGCGCCGCTGATCGGCGAGGATGCGGTGGACACCTATGCCCTGCGCGTACTGCTTGAGAGCGAAGCGCTGCGCCAGTCGATCCCGCTGCTTGATGCCAGCGATATCGCCAGCGCCCGTGGCTATATTCAGCAACTGGAGAACGAAACACGCCACGCCGAAATCGGCCGCCTGAACCGCCTGTTCCACATGGCGCTATACAGCAAGGCGTCGAACAGGAAGCTGCTGCGCCTGATTGAGAACGAACTGAACGAAGAAGAGCGCTTCCTGCGTTTTCATCTTTCATCCATGGGCCTGGGCAAGCTGACCCAGGACGATCACAACGCACTGGTAGACGCGGCAAGCGACAAGCTGGTGGATGAGGCGGTAGCCGTGCTGGCCCGGCACCTCAATAGCGGAGCACTGGTAATCCGCAATTATCTGGATGCGCAACGGGCGCGTTAGCCCGTAACTGGCTTTACGTGCGGCGCGAGGAGATGGGTTGCAAATTGACCCTGTCACGCCAACAATGAGACTAATTATCATTCATGTCCATTGATGCCAGCGCCCTCCACTATGCCCAGCAACGACTCCGTGCAAACGCTCTACAGTGACCACCACGGCTGGTTACACGCCTGGCTGCGCAGCAAGCTGGGCAATGCCGCCGATGCCGCAGACCTGGCCCATGATACCTTCGTCCGCTTGCTGCAACGCCGCGAACACCTGCAGCTGAATACCCCTCGGGCGTTCTTGCGCACGGTAGCGCGTGGGCTGATCATCGATCACTGGCGCCGCGAGGAACTGCACAGGGCCTACCTGGAGGCACTGGCCCATGTGCCGCAAGCACAGTATCCCTCGGCCGAAACCCGCGAGCTGCTGCTGGAATTGCTTGAGCGTATCTCGCGCATGCTCGACGGCCTCAAACCCAAGGTACGTCGCGCCTTCCTGCTGGCCCAATGCGAGGGGCTGAAGCACCAGGCCATTGCCGAGCAGATGGGGATCTCGGTGCGTACCGTAGAGCGGTACATCGCTGATGCGCTCTACCATTGCTATGTGCTGCGCTACGAAGACGAGTGTTGAATCAATGACTGCCGCACGCCCTGATGCAAAAGCCGTCAAACAGGCCATCCAGTGGCTGCTGCGGTTGCGCGAGAGCGGGCATGAGCCGACGCTGCAACAACAGTGCGCGCAATGGCGCAGTGCCCACAACGAACATGAGCAGGCTTGGCAACGGGTGATGCACCTGCATCAGGACCTTGACCTGCGCTCCGTCCCCGGTGCCGGGTTGGCGTTGCAAACCCTGGAAGCCAGCCAGCAACGTCTGCACCGCCGGCAAGCGCTGAAGCTGCTTGGCGGCGTTGTCATGGTGGGATCGGCGACATGGCTGGCCAAAGACCTCGATGCTATCAGTGCGTGGGCGTCGGACTATGCCACCGGCACCGGTGAGCAACGCGTCTTCACCCTGCCCGATGGCTCACTGATGCAACTCAATACCCGCACTGCCGTGGACCTGGCCTTCAATGACCAGCAGCGTCTGGTTCGCCTGAAGCAGGGGGAGCTGATGATTACCTGCAACTCCGGGCATCCAGTGCTGGTACAAACCCGCGATGCACTGCTGGAAGGGTTCGCAGGGCGCTTTGTGGCCTACCAGGACAACGATTGCACACGTGTCAGTGTGAGCCACGGCAAAGTGGCGATCCACCGGCCTGGCAATGGCCAACTTCAGTGGATTGAAGGCGGCCAGCACTGGCGCCTGGATGCTCAAGGCGCGCACCAGCTGACGCACCTGGACATGGACGCGATGGCCTGGACTGAAGGCCTGATCGTTACCCAGGACATGCGCCTGTCCGACTTCCTCGCGCAGGTCAGCCGTTATCGCCACGGTTACCTGGGCTGCAGCGACGAAATTGCCGATTTGCGCCTGTCCGGGGTGTTCCGCCTCGAAGACCCGGAGCAGCTGCTTCAGTTGCTGCCGCAAACGCTGCCCGTAAGGCTTCGCCAACGTACACGCTGGTGGGTACGTGTAGAAAGCATGGCCTGATAAGGCCTTGACGATTTCTGGCGGGTTTTCAATCCCGGTCCGGCTAGGACAGTAAGCGACACCATCTGCCCTCAACACTTCAACGGACCCTTCATGCCTATCAACCCGGTGTTAACCCACACTCTCAACTTGAATGATTATCGACCTGTCCTGCAATCAGCACGCTTGCGCCATGCTATCCGGGCTGCGCTGTTTGGTACTGCCTTGAGCCTGGCCGCTGTTCCGCAACTTTGCGCAGCGGCTGAGACAGCCCAAGTGAGTCATCGCTATGCAATTCCGGCCGGACAACTGGCCGACGTACTCAATCAGTTCGCTCGCCAGGCCGGAATTACCCTGTCAAGTACGCCTCAGCTCACCGATGGCCTGCAATCGAACGGCCTGCAGGGGCAGTACGCTACCGACCAGGCGCTGCGCCAACTGCTCAATGGCAGCGGCCTGGAAGCGGTCAGCCAGGATGGACGTAGCTATGTGTTGCAGACACAACCCCAGGAAGCCGCCCTGTCATTGCCAGACACTGATATCCGTGGGTTCACCCTCGGCAATGCGCTGGGCAGCATGGAGGGTTACAACGCCACCCACAGCCAGGTGGCGACCAAGACCAGCACGCCGTTGGTGGAAACCTCCCAATCCGTCTCGGTGGTTACTCGCCAGCAGATGGATGATCAGGGCTCACAGACCGCTGCCCAGGCCATGCGCTACACGCCTGGGGTACTGACCAACCCTTACGGTGCCACCCATCGCTACGACTATGTGGCCATGCGCGGCTTCAACGACGGTTCTGTGGATAACATATACGTCGATGGGCTCAAATCGATGGGTGACAACGGCACCTACAGCACCATGCAGGTAGACCCGTACTTCCTTGAGCGCATCGACATTCTGAAGGGGCCCTCCTCGGTGCTGTATGGGCGAAGCTCGCCGGGGGGGCTGGTCGCCCTGACCACCAAGAAGCCGCTGTTTACCCCATTCCATCAGATTCAGGCCACGGTTGGCACCCAAGGCCAGCGTGGTATGGGTTTCGACTTCAGCGGCCCTGTGGATGACGATCAGCGTATCGCTTATCGCCTGACAGGCCTGGCGGATGCGTCCGACACCCAGTTCGACCACAACAAGGAAGAACGCTACACCATCGCCCCGGCCATCAGCGTCGATTTCACCGAAGATACCTCGCTCACGCTTCAGGCTTACCTGCAGCACGACCCTAACGGAGGGTACCACGGTGGCAACCCTGCAGACGGCATGCTGCACAAGCGCAATGGCTTGCGCTTGTCAGACCACTTCTTCGAGGGCGAGCCGGGCATCGACAACTACGAACGTACGCAACAGTCGTTCAGCTACCAGTTCGAGCACCGCTTCAACGATGTGTTCACGGCGCGGCAGAACTTCCGTTACCAGGATTCGGACGTGTCCATGGACCAGGTGTACTCAGCCGGCTGGGCAGATGCCGACAGCAACGTCCTCAACCGCGCCTATACCGGCGGCGACGAGCGCCTGCATTCGTACATCATCGACAATATGCTGCAGGCGGAATTCTACACCGGCGCTGCCAAACACACTCTGCTGCTGGGCACCGACTACCAGCGGCGCAAGGCCGATGTCGCATGGCGTTATGGCTCGGTCGACCCGCTGGACGCCGGCAACCCGCAGTACGGCAATGGCAACCTTCAGGTACTGGGCGAAAACCGCTACCAGCGGCGCTTGCAACAAACCGGTGTGTACCTGCAGGACCTGGTGGAGCTGGACCAGTGGCGTTTCTCCCTGGGGCTTCGCCAGGACTGGGTGAAGGTGTCGGAGGAGAATCGCGACAGCGACACCAAGGTCAGCGATCAGCGCTCCAAGTTCACCACCCGGGCCGGGGTGCTCTACCTGTTCGAGAACGGCATTGCGCCCTATGTCAGCTACTCGGAGTCGTTCAATCCCAACACCGTGTCCGACCAGGAAGGCCGCCCGCTGGCACCGACTGAGGGCACTCAATGGGAAGCAGGTATCAAGTATCAGCCTCCGGGCAGCGACAACCTGTTTACCGCATCGGTGTTCCGCATCGAGCAGGAAAACCTGGCCTCGAAGCAGCCTGACGAAAACTTCTATCGCCCGGTAGGTGAAGTACGCTCGCAAGGGCTGGAGCTGGAGGCACATGTGCAGCTGACCGACAGCCTCAAACTGCTGGGCGGCTACACCTTCACCGATATCGAATATTCCAGGTCGATGCCGAGCCTGACGTCGGGCAGCCTGGACAACAAAGGCAATTCGCCAACCCAGGCACCAAAACAGATGTTCTCGCTGTGGGCTGACTACAACTTCCGCCAAGGGCCGCTGGATGGCCTGCGGCTGGGCGGTGGAGTGCGGTATGTGGGCTACAGCTGGGTGGATGCGGAAAACAGCATGAAGGTGCCTTCCTACACGTTGTTCGACGCCTCGCTGGGCTATGACCTGGGCAAGGTTGGGCTCAAGGGTGTGGATGTGCGCATTAACGCAAACAACCTTACCAATGAAAGCTACATCACCTCATGTGCCAGCCTGAACTACTGCTACATGGGTGAAGAGCGCAATGTCAGCGCCACGGTCAGCTATCAGTTCTGAAATGAAAGTGGCTGCTGATACGCGGTCCGTGTAGGAGCGGCCTTGTGTCGCGATCGGGCTGAAAGTGAAGGCCCGGAAAAGACAAAGCCCCTGTCTGCATTGCAGACAGGGGCTTTGGGTTTGAATCTTGACGATGACCTACTCTCACATGGGGAAACCCCACACTACCATCGGCGATGCATCGTTTCACTGCTGAGTTCGGGATGGGATCAGGTGGTTCCAATGCTCTATGGTCGTCAAGAAATTCTGTGTGCTGGCCCGTCACTCGGACGTGCCTGCGAATCTCTGTAGTTCCTACTTAAAGACAAAACCCCTACCTGCATGTGCAGATAGGGGTTTTGCGAAATGAATCTTGACGATGACCTACTCTCACATGGGGAAACCCCACACTACCATCGGCGA
>NZ_JAWRYH010001420.1:0-233 GCF_046534675.1 Pseudomonas sp. SIMBA_067
CAGGGCCTCGGGGTGCTGCGGTTCGAGGTACAGGGCCTTGCGATAATGGGTAAGCGCTTGGCCGGCATCGCCTTCGGTATCGCTGAGCAACCCCAGCCAGTAGTAAACCTGCGCGGTCGGCGCGAACTGGCTCAAGTAACGCTGGCAAGCGGCGCGCGCCTGCGCACTGGCACCGGCGTTGGCATGCCGGGCAATGCTGGCCAGCAGTTCGGCCTCGCTCTCGCCCTTGCTGT
>NZ_JAWRYH010001421.1:0-233 GCF_046534675.1 Pseudomonas sp. SIMBA_067
GGGCAGCGTAATATTGACGTCGCCCTGCCACGGCAGATTTCCGCCCAGCTGCTTGCTGACAGCTGCAGGAAGCTGGCTGATTTTAGCGGGCTGCCAGTCGCCCTGAAGTTTGACGTTCACGCCAAAGTCGTCCGGATTCTCTTTGGTGCTGAAACGCACGCCCATCGGCTGACCAAACCAGTTCGCACGCAGATCCTCACTGGCCACATTGCCGTTGTCGTAACGGAAGCGCC
>NZ_JAWRYH010001422.1:0-232 GCF_046534675.1 Pseudomonas sp. SIMBA_067
CGCGCCGACGCCCTGAATTCGGCTACCTGCGGCGGGTGCCTGCAGCACCTCCTGCGGCGGGACGGCAACCGCTGCAGCGCTTTGCGGCAGCGGCTCGACGTCCTCGCCCAGGCCCTGCTCGATGGCCGCCAGCAGCACCGGCAGCGCATCAGCGGCAATGCCGGGTTCGGCAATCAGTTCCAGCTCCTGACCACGACGGGCACCGAGGCTGAGCAACTTGCTCAAGCTCTTG
>NZ_JAWRYH010001423.1:0-232 GCF_046534675.1 Pseudomonas sp. SIMBA_067
GCCCCATTCAGGCACGTCAGGCTCCGGACCCAGTCCGATAAAACTCAGGCCCGCGGCTGTCAGAATACTGGTGCCAATGCGCATAGTGAAATAGACAATCACGCTGGAAAGCGTGCCGGGCAGAATATGCCGCAGGATAATGACTCTGTCTGGTGCACCGGCACAGCGCACGGCTTCAACATAGGCAGCCTGTTTCAGAGAGAGCGTCGAAGCCCGCACGATGCGGGCACAT
>NZ_JAWRYH010001424.1:0-232 GCF_046534675.1 Pseudomonas sp. SIMBA_067
CTGCAGCGTGAATTACATCATTTCGTGCTGCAACAACTAAGCGAAGAAGAAGTGCGCGATGGTTTGATGCTGTTGACGATAGCACTGGTGGTACTGCCATTGACACCGAACCGTTTCCTGGGACCTTACGGTGTGGTAAACCCTCGCACGATCTGTACCCTGGCGGTCTTGCTGATGACCGTTGGGGCATTAGGCCATATTGCCATGCGCCTGATGGGCCCGCGTTATGGCT
>NZ_JAWRYH010001425.1:0-232 GCF_046534675.1 Pseudomonas sp. SIMBA_067
GGCGTTGTTACGCTCCGCGGACTTGCAGCCCACCGTGGACAAGGTGCAGGAAGGCGAGTTGCTCGACTTTGCCCAGTACAGCCTGCTGCGCGATTCGGCCGACGCCAAGCTCTATCATCTGATGGGCAAGGTGCGTGGCCATCACGGGCTGGAAGCCAGCGCCAGGCAACAGGGCGAGGAAGACCTGCGTGCCCTGCAAGAGGCCTGCCTGCGGGTTTCCCACTTGCTGCAG
>NZ_JAWRYH010001426.1:0-232 GCF_046534675.1 Pseudomonas sp. SIMBA_067
GAGCGTATTCGCGAACAGACATAAAATCAGCTTTAATGACTACTTTAAAGATGCCTTAGAGGCACTCGCACCATTAATTGCCGATGAAATGGTAACAATAGAAAACAACCTAATTAGCGTAACACCAAAAGGGAATTTATTTATTCGTATTATTTGTATGTGTTTTGATGCGCACTTACAAAAACAAATAAATGCCACTCGCTTCTCACGGGTTATATAATTTAAAAAATAG
>NZ_JAWRYH010001427.1:0-232 GCF_046534675.1 Pseudomonas sp. SIMBA_067
TGGTGGACCGCAACTGCCACAAGTCAGTGGTCCACGCGATCATCATGACCGGTGCCATTCCGTTGTACCTGTGCCCGGAGCGTAACGAACTGGGCATCATCGGCCCGATCCCGCTCAGCGAGTTCAGCCCTGAGGCAATTCAGGCGAAGATCCAGGCCAACCCGCTCGCCCGTGGTCGGGCGCCGCGCATCAAGCTGGCGGTGGTGACCAACTCCACCTATGACGGCTTGTG
>NZ_JAWRYH010001428.1:0-232 GCF_046534675.1 Pseudomonas sp. SIMBA_067
GTAACAACCACAACACACAAAACATTAGCCGGTCCTCGCGGTGGTTTAATCATTTCTGCGTGTGGCGATGAAGAAATTTACAAAAAGCTAAACAGCGCTGTTTTTCCAGGTGGCCAAGGTGGTCCTTTATGTCATGTTATTGCTGCTAAAGCGGTGGCATTTAAAGAAGCACTTCAACCTGAATTTAAAACATACCAAGCACAAGTTGTTAAAAATGCTCAAGCAATGGTTG
>NZ_JAWRYH010000163.1:0-343 GCF_046534675.1 Pseudomonas sp. SIMBA_067
TGATGGCACTACGCCGTCATCAGGCCAACATGCACATCGACACGTTCCCCGAGGATGTGGCTGAACTGATTAGCTGGTTCGATGCCGAAGCGGATGCGCAGCCGCCAGTGCAGCCGGTACCCGGTCTGGGCCTGCAGATTCCGGTCTGGCTGCTCGGCTCCAGTCTCTACAGCGCACAGCTTTCAGCGAAAATGGGCCTGCCGTTTGCGTTTGCCTCCCATTTTGCCCCTGACCAGCTCTTTCAGGCGCTGCACGTCTACCGCGAAAACTTCCAGCCATCGGCGCGTCTCGACAAGCCTTATGCCATGGTCTGCATTAACGTGATCGCCGCAGACAGTGAGCG
>NZ_JAWRYH010001429.1:0-232 GCF_046534675.1 Pseudomonas sp. SIMBA_067
GGTGGAATTGCGCTGCAATAAACCAAGGGTGATCTTTATTCTCAATAATCTCTACTAGTTTTTTATCTTCAGATAAACCTGTAAAGCTTAAACCAGCTTGCTCAAGTTGTGCTACAAAGTTGTTGTTAACTTCATAACGGTGACGATGGCGTTCAACAATTTCGTCGCTACCATACACATCATGTACTTTAGAGCCTGGTGTTAAATGACATTTTTGTGCGCCTAAACGCAT
>NZ_JAWRYH010001430.1:0-232 GCF_046534675.1 Pseudomonas sp. SIMBA_067
GCTTGGCTCTGCTATCTCATCGGTATATATTTTTGCCGGTGGCAGAGTGTGCTTATTTACCATCAACAATGGAGCTTCACTGTTTACAGCGAGATCCGTCACGGCTGCGCGATTTTTTGCTATTGTTAGCGTTTTCACATCAGGGCCATCGGCATTAGTGGAAAAATAAAGTAGTGAGCCATCTTCTGTTTCAATCGGGTATGCAAGCGCTTCTTGCCCGTTAGTTAAGCGT
>NZ_JAWRYH010001431.1:0-232 GCF_046534675.1 Pseudomonas sp. SIMBA_067
GATCAACATCGTGTTGAATGGCGGCACCTTGCCGGCGACCCACACCGCACCGTCGACCTTCACCATGCCGGCGTTCGCCTGGCGTCTGTCGGACCAGGAAGTGGCGGATGTGGTCAGTTTCGTTCGCGGCAGCTGGGGTAACAAGGGGGCCCCCGTGAAGGCCAGCGACGTGGCAAACCTGCGCAAGAGTGATATGCGCACCACCTCCGGCGATGACCTTGGGCAAGTGACG
>NZ_JAWRYH010001432.1:0-232 GCF_046534675.1 Pseudomonas sp. SIMBA_067
GCTGCCAGAATGGCGCCATCTGCCAAGCCTGGTCGAGCCCCGAGGAGGCCTCGGATTGGGCGACACGGGTGCTCGGTGAAACCGAGGTGGAAACCTGCGATGACTGCGAGACGCTGCGTGTAACCGCCGGTACGGGCCTGTCGCCGCTGATCCAGGAAACCTACACGGAACACCTGGAAGGCCTGCAGCACATGGTCACGGGCGCCGACCAGCCTACCCCAGAGAACCTCAG
>NZ_JAWRYH010001433.1:0-232 GCF_046534675.1 Pseudomonas sp. SIMBA_067
GTCCCGCGCATTGCTTTGCATATTAAACACATGGAAAAGCATGGTTTAAAGCAAAGTGAAGAATCAGACGCGGTTCACTTTATTGCGGCAGTGTTGATCAAAGGTGGCTTATTCCAAAGGAGTAAAGGTTGAAGCGCTATTATTTTACTATTACTCATTTACCTAAAAATTGTGATGTAAGCCTTCTTGCTGGGCGTTGTATTGGTATTTTGCATGGGTTTATGAGTTCACG
>NZ_JAWRYH010001434.1:0-232 GCF_046534675.1 Pseudomonas sp. SIMBA_067
GCGTAAGGCCGGGGCAGACTACCAGCTGCTCATAGCTGATGGCGCGACCGTCCTCGAGGACGACCAACTGGCCCAACGGATCGAAAGCCTGCACCCGCGCCTTGACCCAGCGTACCCCGCGCGGAATGGTCGAGGCCATGGTGCGGGCAGTGCACGGTGCCTTGAACACACCGGCACCGACCATGGTCCAGCCGGGTTGGTAGTAATGCACTTCGGCGGGATCGATCAAGGC
>NZ_JAWRYH010001435.1:0-232 GCF_046534675.1 Pseudomonas sp. SIMBA_067
CCAATAAAGTGATAAGGATTATAAACGTCGAATAATCGACTAAAAGTAAATATTACATCATCAGCGTTAAATTCACGGCTAGGAGTAAAATAAGAGGT
The DNA here is from genome assembly GCF_046534675.1 of Pseudomonas sp. SIMBA_067. Classification (NCBI taxonomy): domain Bacteria; kingdom Pseudomonadati; phylum Pseudomonadota; class Gammaproteobacteria; order Pseudomonadales; family Pseudomonadaceae; genus Pseudomonas; species Pseudomonas sp. SIMBA_067. Next base: position 99 of record NZ_JAWRYH010001435.1, read on the forward strand.
GGTATGAAACTTAACTCCTTTGCGCAAAGTGAAGGTAACCGATTTACCGTCTTTACTGATCTTCCAATCAGTGGCAAGTTCACTCTTAAATTCGGCGGTCACGGGGTCAATACTAATTAACCGGTCGTATAACT
>NZ_JAWRYH010001436.1:0-232 GCF_046534675.1 Pseudomonas sp. SIMBA_067
CTGCGCTTAAGAGTTCAGGCCAACCAGAAGTTATGTTGTTTGACGCAACAGACGCTGCGGCAAAGACAAACTATTCAGCAGTCAAGCGCATCCCTGAGTACTTGCTCTTCGCGCGTGAGAACGGTCTCTCAGATAGTGGGGCCGTCATTGTTACAGACGACCCGAAGACGTTCTTCATTTTACGTACACAACTTTATGAGTCAAAACTGCAATACTCGACGCAGGTACTCGT
>NZ_JAWRYH010000164.1:0-342 GCF_046534675.1 Pseudomonas sp. SIMBA_067
TGAGAACAACCATCTGAAAGAACAGCAGAACGGCTGGCAGGAACGTCTGCAGGCCCTGCTGGGTCGCATGGAAGAGGTCCGATTACGCTTCATCTTTCGCGTAATTTCTTTACTGTGTAGGCCAACAGGTAACGCAGAAAAAAGGCACCTTGCGGTGCCTTTCTTATCATTCAATATCCAGCGGATCTTCTGAAAGAATAATCCCGGTATTGTCGGCATAAAGATGGTCGCCGGAGAAGAAGGTGACACCGCCAAAATTGACGCGGACATCGCTTTCGCCAATGCCTTCGCCAGCGGCACCAACCGGAATTGCCGCCATCGCCTGGATGCCGATATCCAACT
>NZ_JAWRYH010001437.1:0-232 GCF_046534675.1 Pseudomonas sp. SIMBA_067
TGCCTGATATTTAAGTATAGCGCCTTAATAGAGGCGCTAATGTAGATATATATCACTGGTTCACCGCAACCAATTCGCGTTGTTCTCCGCATAATTTAAACCCAGCACTTATGAACCACTGCGATTTAACTAATGCAGCAAACATTGAACTTTGCCAAGAATTTACATTGATTGTACTCCAGCTATTATAATGTTCTTCAAGAGCAACTCTTAAATTATCAATTCCTCCTTG
>NZ_JAWRYH010001438.1:0-232 GCF_046534675.1 Pseudomonas sp. SIMBA_067
GTTAAAAAGCCGCAGCAAGGGACAATTTTTGCAGCGGCTTTTTAACCAAATTACCCGATTCTACAAAATCAGCAGAAAGTTACAACACTTGCTTAGGGCAATAATTTCCTGTGAGGTGATTACCCTTTCAAGCAATATTCAAACGTAACTATCCTTTAATTTTCGGATCCAGCGCATCGCGTAAACCATCGCCCAACAAATTGAACGCCAGTACGGTCAGAAAAATAGCCAG
>NZ_JAWRYH010001439.1:0-232 GCF_046534675.1 Pseudomonas sp. SIMBA_067
CACTGCGGCCGGTCTTGAGGAATTGCACCAGCTGCGCTTCGCTCCAACTGCCAAGGCCGTCCTTGTGGTCGCCACGCAGGCTTTTCGCGATCCAGCCTTCCAGTGGCGCACTGCCGGACAGGAACGCGTTGCCGTCAGTCGCACTCAAGGCTTTTTCCTGCATGGTCAAGGCACGCGGTGTATGGCAAGCGCCGCAATGGCCGAGACCCTCCACCAGGTAAGCGCCACGGCT
>NZ_JAWRYH010001440.1:0-232 GCF_046534675.1 Pseudomonas sp. SIMBA_067
GCGTTACCGCCGAATGTGCGGGAATGGTAACGCTGCGTGGCCTTTCCAGAGGATGCATCTCCAGCCCTCTGGCGTCATACCAGTAAAAACGATAATGAACGGTAATGGGTTCTTGCCTTTCGTTATAAAGCGTTGAGGATGCTGAAGGTTGAATATCAGACGTCGAAAGGACGGGCTTTTCTGCACTGATGCCCGCAGCCAATAAAGATGACTCCATCACCAGCGATTGCTC
>NZ_JAWRYH010001441.1:0-232 GCF_046534675.1 Pseudomonas sp. SIMBA_067
CCGTGCCAGCAGCCGCGGTAATACGGAGGGTGCGAGCGTTAATCGGAATTACTGGGCGTAAAGCGTACGCAGGCGGTTTGTTAAGCGAGATGTGAAAGCCCCGGGCTCAACCTGGGAACTGCATTTCGAACTGGCAAACTAGAGTGTGATAGAGGGTGGTAGAATTTCAGGTGTAGCGATGAAATGCGTAGAGATCTGAAGGAATACCGATGGCGAAGGCAGCCACCTGGGT
>NZ_JAWRYH010001442.1:0-232 GCF_046534675.1 Pseudomonas sp. SIMBA_067
GGTCGCGGCGGAGTACTCGCGCTTCGTCATCGACCTCAACCGCCCGGATGACGACAAGCCGTTGTATGCCGGCGCTACCACTGGCCTGTATCCGGCCACGTTGTTCGATGGCGAGCCGCTGTTCAAGGATGGGCTGGCGCCCTCAGGTGAAGAACGCAAAGGTTATCTGGAGCAGATCTGGCGTCCCTACCACGGCACGATCCGCAGCGAACTGGACCGGTTGCGCGAGCAG
>NZ_JAWRYH010001443.1:0-232 GCF_046534675.1 Pseudomonas sp. SIMBA_067
ATCCTTGGCCGCCAGCAGCGGGTCGTGGGGGATGCGCCGCAGGAAGTAGAACTTGGCCCCTTTGGCACTGCGCACATCGCGCACGCCTTCTACCAGCACCTGCAGGTTTGGCGGGTAACCGCTGGCATCCAGGCGCTTTTCGATGTAACCGGCGTCGAAGGCACGCTTGTAGGCGTCGATGGCATCGCGGATCTGGTACAGCGCCTCGCGCAGCTGTTGCTCCTTGCCACGG
>NZ_JAWRYH010001444.1:0-232 GCF_046534675.1 Pseudomonas sp. SIMBA_067
CTGCCAGGCAGGCGGTCGCCAGGGCCAGCCATTCTTCGCCGAGCCTGAACAACAGCAGGGAGTGGCCGACAGATTGCTCGGCGGCTTGCGCCGCAACGGCCTGGTCATCCTGCAGCAGGGCGTAACGGTCGAGCAGGCGCGTGGCGGCAGCGGCATAGACGTCGCAGTTGCGGCAATGGATGTGCTGCTCCAGCAGCGGGCACTGTTTGTCACCGTGCACGCCGATGCGGTT
>NZ_JAWRYH010001445.1:0-232 GCF_046534675.1 Pseudomonas sp. SIMBA_067
GGTAACAGCGCGCCTGGACGGCCCGGACGCACCGCTCAGTGGCGTATTGCTGAGCCAGCGCCCGCCGCGCCTGGAGTGCAACCCCGACACCCCTTACCAGATACGCGTCGATGGCGGCCAGCATGGCGGCGTTGGCGAGTTGCGCTACCTCGCCAGCAGCGACCGTTCGGCCCGGCCCATTCCCTACCGCGTTTACCGCGACGCGGCTTGGCGCGAGCCGCTGGTAGTCGGC
>NZ_JAWRYH010001446.1:0-232 GCF_046534675.1 Pseudomonas sp. SIMBA_067
TTGTCGCAGAAGCGCGCGAAGTTGGTCCCCGACTCGACCGCCGCACAGGAAAACTGCGGGCTGAGGAAGGTGTCCGGGTCGCCGTTGTCGCCTGCCCAACCCATGAACAGCAGGTCATGCTCGCCGGCCTTGGCGCGGCGGATCAGCTCGCCCCACTCGATCACGCGGATTTCAGCCTTGATGCCGATCTTGGCCAGGTCAGCCTGCAGCATCTGCGCGCCGAGGCTGGGGT
>NZ_JAWRYH010001447.1:0-232 GCF_046534675.1 Pseudomonas sp. SIMBA_067
TTCCACCACCAGCATCGGCTGAGGAGCTAACACCAGCTGCACACTGATGGTGCTGTTATCCGGGCTGTAGCGATGGGCGTTCTCCACCAGGTTACGCAGCAACATCTTCAGCAGCGTGGCATCACCGCGCACAAACTGCTCCTGTGGCAGATCGAGCACCAGCGTCTGCTGATGCGCCTCCAGCATAATACTCAGCTCTGCCTCCATTGGCAGGATCACATCTTCAATCAGC
>NZ_JAWRYH010001448.1:0-232 GCF_046534675.1 Pseudomonas sp. SIMBA_067
CGTGTGGGAGAGTTCCCAGCACTGGAATGGATGTGAGTAAGGTGCAACGAAGACGCAGGTTCAATGAACCCGGGGGATTAGAAAGCGTTCATCACCGGGGATCGGTGACCATGCGAGCTGCCGAACGCGAATCGCATTTCGGGGTAACCATCACATGCGTGACGTAGCCTCAAAGGTTATGGCTACCTGGGGTGCTGGAAAACCAGCGATTGCACACTTGGTTTACCAAGCG
>NZ_JAWRYH010001449.1:0-231 GCF_046534675.1 Pseudomonas sp. SIMBA_067
AGCGGGAAACGAGACTCGAACTCGCGACCCCGACCTTGGCAAGGTCGTGCTCTACCAACTGAGCTATTCCCGCATTGTGAAACTTTACCGCTTTCGGCGTGAAGCGCCTTGACGACCTTCACCACCACTGCACCGCATAGACGCCACAGTATTTAAACTGGAGCGGGAAACGAGACTCGAACTCGCGACCCCGACCTTGGCAAGGTCGTGCTCTACCAACTGAGCTATTCC
>NZ_JAWRYH010000165.1:0-339 GCF_046534675.1 Pseudomonas sp. SIMBA_067
GTGTGGTCGAGCACCATGTGATGGAACAACAGGATGCCGACCCAGCGCTGATGGGTGCTGTCCTGGGCGTAGGCCAGGTGCATCAACGGCGCACGGCTCAGGTCAAGACGGTAATGGCGTGGGTCGAACTGCTCGTGCAACTGCGTCAGCACGTCACCGTCCGCCGGGTCGATCACCACCTCTTCCAGCCCCAGGGTTGCCTGACGCCAAACGACCTGTACCGGATCCTCGAGCCCTTCCCAGGCGATGCTGCTGCGCAGGATGTCGTGCCGCTCGATCACGCTTTGCAGCGCCTTGGCGAACAGGTTCACCGGCTCAGGCCCGGTGAAGGTGAACAGC
>NZ_JAWRYH010001450.1:0-231 GCF_046534675.1 Pseudomonas sp. SIMBA_067
TGCAGACATTGGATTTAAACCAAGGTCAGAAGCCATAATAGCTTTTTCAACAGCTTGCGCTAAAGACTTATCAAATACACCAATAGCCAGTGTGCGTGAATCTTCAATAGTTACATTTGCAACTTGGTTTAACGGTGTTGGAGCGCCGTAGTACGACACCATAATGCCGTCTAAAATTGCAGGATGAGCACGGCCAGTACGAATTTTAGATAATTGACTACCAAGTGCTGC
>NZ_JAWRYH010001451.1:0-231 GCF_046534675.1 Pseudomonas sp. SIMBA_067
TCATCCAGTACGTCAACGGCGACCCGGACCAGCCGATGATCACCGGACGCACCTACTGTGGTGATCAGTTACCGCCCTACGACCTGCCCGAACACAAGACACGCATGACCATCAAGAGCCAGACCCATAAAGGTGATGGTTACAACGAACTGCGTTTCGAGGACGAACTGGGCAAAGAGGAAGTGTTCATCCATGCCCAGCGGGACAAGAACAATGTGGTCGGCAATGATG
>NZ_JAWRYH010001452.1:0-231 GCF_046534675.1 Pseudomonas sp. SIMBA_067
TCGGCCTGCACGGCTGGCAGTGGCTGTTCATCGTGATCGGTACGCCGGCGCTCCTGCTGACCTGGCCGGTGCTGCGCTACCTGCCGGACGGTCCCCGGCAGGTCAGCTGGATGAGCGACGACGAGAAGGCCTGGTTGACCGGTGAACTCACCAAAGACCTGCAAGCCTACGGCCAGACCCGTCACGGCAACCCACTGCACGCCTTGAAAGACAAGCGCGTGTTGCTGCTGG
>NZ_JAWRYH010001453.1:0-231 GCF_046534675.1 Pseudomonas sp. SIMBA_067
GTATTCTGCAACCGTACGTTGAATGTTGTCTATGGTGACTAGTTTGTCTTGCAGCGCTAATAAATCACGCAGTGCTTCTTTTACAAAGTCGATAGAAATTGGGCGGCCGGTAAAGTTTGCGTTAGCAATTACACGGTTTAATGCACCTTCAAGCTCACGTACGTTTGAGCGTAATTTTTTCGCAATAAAAAATGCCACTTCATGCGGTAAATTAATTTTACTTTGCTGGGC
>NZ_JAWRYH010001454.1:0-231 GCF_046534675.1 Pseudomonas sp. SIMBA_067
GAAATAAACCTTCATCAACCTTGCCATAATAAGCGACGGGATTGTTTTCACTCGCTTTGGCAAGCTCAACATAATTGGCATGAGTAAGGCTATTAGCGTTGGTTTTAACCTGTTCAACCCACTGGTTAAAGTCAGCTTTTGTTGGTGTTGCGATGGCATTAAATTTCATACCAGTAAAACCCGCACCACTGTAATTAGCCGAAAAGCCTTTAAACGTGCCTGGCTCATTAG
>NZ_JAWRYH010001455.1:0-231 GCF_046534675.1 Pseudomonas sp. SIMBA_067
GCCGCGGCGAACATATCGACCAGCCCTGGGGTGTGAACCTTGGCGTGCGGTATAGCTGGTAAGTACTCATCAGGAGGCCCTAGGGCCTCCTTTTTAGTGGGAGTCACTAAATGAGCCAAATGTCAGACAATGAGTCGTTACTGAACAAGTTGTTAAAGTGGTTACTAAAGCCGTGGTCGAAGCTGTTGTTCAAGGAGCTACTAGAGGCTGTCACGGTGACTGACTTGCTTG
>NZ_JAWRYH010001456.1:0-231 GCF_046534675.1 Pseudomonas sp. SIMBA_067
TTTTTGCCCGCACCAGCCCGGAACACAAACTACGTCTGGTGAAAGCGCTGGAAGCGAGCGGCGAGATCGTCGGCATGACCGGCGACGGCGTCAATGATGCTCCGGCGCTGAAACAGGCCAACGTCGGTATTGCGATGGGTATCAAAGGCACCGAGGTGACAAAAGAGGCGGCCGATATGATTCTGGCCGACGATAACTTTGCCACCATCGCTGCAGCAGTCAAAGAAGGAC
>NZ_JAWRYH010001457.1:0-231 GCF_046534675.1 Pseudomonas sp. SIMBA_067
TTTCGGCCTGGCGGCTGCCGGCACTGGTGTCGATCTTGCCCAGAATCTCTTCCAGGCCCATGCGGCCCTGGCCGAATACTTCACCGTTCAGGTAGATGCTCGGCACCGCCATGACTTTGCGCGATTCGACTTCGTCCTGGAACAGCGCGCCGTCGATGGCCACGTGGCGCACGTTGGGGTTGAGCACCGCCATCAGGTTCAGCGCCTGGACCACGTCCGGGCAGTTCTGGC
>NZ_JAWRYH010001458.1:0-231 GCF_046534675.1 Pseudomonas sp. SIMBA_067
GTGGCATTGGCTTGCTGAACAAGATCCGCGCCTACGAGCTGCAAGATGGCGGCGCCGACACCGTCGAAGCCAACGAGCGCCTGGGCTTTGCCGCCGACCAGCGTGACTACGCCATGTGCCTGCCGATGCTGGAACACCTGGGCGTGAAGTCGCTGCGCCTGATGACCAATAACCCGCGCAAGGTCAAAGCCCTGACCGACATGAACATCGTGGTTGCCGAGCGTGTGCCGC
>NZ_JAWRYH010001459.1:0-231 GCF_046534675.1 Pseudomonas sp. SIMBA_067
TCCTGGGTTTTGATGGTCTGGGCGTTAGACTGATAGTTACGCTGGGCAACGATCATATTGACCAGTTCTTTACTGAGATCGACGTTGGACGCTTCCAGCGCACCGTTGGTCAGGGTGCCAAAGTTTCCCGTCCCGGCTGTCCCCAACAGCGCCACGCCAGAAGATTGCGTCGCAGACCAGACGTTGTCGCCTTCGGATGCCAGACCTTCGTTGTTGGCAAAGTTCGCCAGT
>NZ_JAWRYH010001460.1:0-231 GCF_046534675.1 Pseudomonas sp. SIMBA_067
CTGACCACAATCTCATCACCAGGCTGTAAGCGCGGGCGCAGCCAGCTGTTCGCCACCAGGTTTATCGCTTCGGTGGTACCGCGCGTCCAGACAATCTCACGATCGTCAGCGGCGTTAAGCCAGCGGGCAACCTGATTGCGCGCCTGCTCATAGCGATGGGTTAAGGCCTGGGCGGCGGCAAACTGGCTGCGATGGACTGTACCCGCGCTGAGGCTGTAAAACTGCTGCGTG
>NZ_JAWRYH010001461.1:0-231 GCF_046534675.1 Pseudomonas sp. SIMBA_067
TGGCGATCGACAGGCCAAGAATGGCAATGGTCGGGTTACCCGCGAAGTTCACCGCGATCAGCAGGCCGATAGCCCCCATCAGCATCGGCACTACAAGGTGCCAGCGGCGCTCGTTGCGCAGGTCGGCCGAGCGCCCGCAGAGGATCATGAACACACCTGCCAGCAGGTACGGAATGGCGCTGAGCCAGCCGATCAGCAGCGGGTTGTCGAAGCCCATGTTCTTGATGATCG
>NZ_JAWRYH010001462.1:0-231 GCF_046534675.1 Pseudomonas sp. SIMBA_067
TCTTCGGTCAGGGCTTCAGTCCGAAGCTGCGTCATGTTGCGGCGCGCACCGAAGGGGCGACGGTTTTTGGCTATCAGGTGATGGACCCGGAACGCTTTGGCGTGGTGGAGTTTGACGACAATTTCCGCGCTATCTCGCTGGAAGAAAAGCCAAAACAGCCGAAGTCAAACTGGGCGGTGACCGGGCTTTATTTCTACGACAGTAAAGTCGTGGAGTACGCAAAGCAGGTGA
>NZ_JAWRYH010001463.1:0-231 GCF_046534675.1 Pseudomonas sp. SIMBA_067
CGTCGCACAGAGCAGCGTACTTCTGCGCCAGTTCGTCAGCGTTCTTTTTCTCGCCCTTGTTGAAGCGCACGTTCTCGAACAGCACCAGGTCACCGGCCTGTACCGCGACACCGTCCAGGTAGTCGGCAACCAGCGGCACGTCGCGGCCCAGGGCCTTGCTCAGGTAGTCGGCAACCGGCTTGAGGCTGTTCTCGGCAGAGAACTCGCCTTCGGTCGGGCGGCCCAGGTGCG
>NZ_JAWRYH010000166.1:0-338 GCF_046534675.1 Pseudomonas sp. SIMBA_067
CAACAGCGTGGTGGGCAAACATGACATGGATAGCCTGGCCGCTCGCTGGCTTAACCATAAAACCGTGACCTTCCAGGAGATCGCCGGTAAAGGCAAAAATCAGCTGACGTTCAATCAAATCGCGTTAGAGCAGGCATCCCATTACGCTGCAGAAGATGCAGATGTGACCCTGCAGCTGCATCTGAAGATGTGGCCAGAGCTGGAGAAAGAAGCGGGCCCGAAAAAAGTCTTCGAACAGATTGAGATGCCGTTACTGACGGTGATTTCGCGCATAGAGCGCAACGGTGTGCTGATCGATCAGTCTATTCTGGCGCAGCATTCGAAAGAGCTGACGGCCC
>NZ_JAWRYH010001464.1:0-231 GCF_046534675.1 Pseudomonas sp. SIMBA_067
CTTGGCGCGACGCCAGGGCCATGCGCGCAAGAACGGCTGTACCCGCTGTGGATAAAACTGTTGGCCCGGGTGCCAGCGCCAGCCAATACTCCAACCACCCTCCCCCTGCTGGGCAAGACAGATAGGCTGACCTGGGTCTGTCCACAATATTCCTGGGCTACTCTCAAGATTGTCGACAATCCGGTCCTCCTCAAATGGGCTGTCGACAATCTGCTCAGGGCTGCCGGGTAG
>NZ_JAWRYH010001465.1:0-231 GCF_046534675.1 Pseudomonas sp. SIMBA_067
GGCTATTGCACGGGTAAACCGTCTGCACCCTAAAAAGAAATTTGGTCTGCTCATCGACTATCGCGGCATTCTGGCCGAACTGGATACCACTATTCAGAAATACCAGGATATGGCTTCCCGTACTCAGGGCGGTTACGACCTCAATGATATTGCTGGCCTCTATAACCAGATGAGTACCGAATACAAGCGCCTGCCACAGCTTTATAAGCAGCTATGGGCCATATTCGATAG
>NZ_JAWRYH010001466.1:0-231 GCF_046534675.1 Pseudomonas sp. SIMBA_067
CCGCCAGCACGGCTCGCCGCTGTGGGCGTACGACGCCAGCACCATCGCCGAACGTGTCGAGCAGTTGAAGGTGTTCGACACCGTACGCTTCGCCCAGAAAGCCAACCCTAACCTGCATGTGCTGCGCCTGATGCGCGCCCATGGCCTGGTGCTGGATGCCGTATCGCTGGGTGAGATGGAACGGGCCTTCGCAGCGGGTGCCCGCGTGGACGGCGACCCTGCCGGCGTGGT
>NZ_JAWRYH010001467.1:0-231 GCF_046534675.1 Pseudomonas sp. SIMBA_067
GGGCGAGGTTGGCCCGGGCAATCAGCTCACGGGCAAACAGGGTGTTCATGCGGATGGGTTGGCGCGCCACGGTGCTGCTGCCGTCGGTCATGGCGATGCCGGAACCGGCGAAGTCGATGAATTCGGCGATGCCCAGGGTGGGGCTGGTGCGGGTGTTGATGCGGGGGGCGATAAGTGAGGTCGTGACACTGGCAACCAATCTCAACTCAATCGTGGTCAATTTACGGATAT
>NZ_JAWRYH010001468.1:0-231 GCF_046534675.1 Pseudomonas sp. SIMBA_067
GGTAAAGGAGAGCGCCGTTCCGGCCAGCTGCGCCGGTGCCACTTCCGGCAACACGACGCGGCGGAAGCTCTGCCACGGCGTGGCACCCAGCGTTTCGGCCGCCTCTTCATACTCCGGGCCTAACTCTTCCAGCACCGGCTGTACGGTACGCACCACAAACGGAATGCTGGTAAAGGCCACGGCGATGGCGATACCAATCCAGGTATAGGAAATTTTGATGTCGAACTGAGC
>NZ_JAWRYH010001469.1:0-231 GCF_046534675.1 Pseudomonas sp. SIMBA_067
GTGACTTCGCGCAGCAGCGATTTGGCATAGCGGCTGGAGGTAATCTTCTGATAGACCAGCCCGCGCGACTGCATAATTTCCCACACCTGATAGAAGTGATGCAGCTCCTCTTTAATCAGCAGTACCATCTTCTCCACCAGCTCATCCGCCCACGGCAGCGCATTGCGCACGATGATACGTTTTGTCAGGTTCTTGTGGGCGTTGATAAAGTCGCTGTCGCCATCTTCGCGG
>NZ_JAWRYH010001470.1:0-231 GCF_046534675.1 Pseudomonas sp. SIMBA_067
GTTGGGCAAAGGACATTTTGGCGGCAGAGCGCGAGGGCAGGGACCTTCCTGCAGAGCGGCGTGAAAAGTACCGGGCCAACAGGCGCTCCAAGACCGATGCGCACCGGCACAACGGGAGGCGCCGCCTTTAACGGCACCGAAACAGCGGCAGGGGAGAAATTGTGTTGATCCAACAGACTTTGCGTATCCGGCCAACGTGCCGCAGGGCAGGAAAAACTATCTAAGGCGGAC
>NZ_JAWRYH010001471.1:0-231 GCF_046534675.1 Pseudomonas sp. SIMBA_067
GCCGCCCTTGATGCGTTTGGCCCGAGGATGGGCGCTGTCGTATACCGTTGCCAGGTGTTGGAAATCGAGGTGGGTGTAGATCTGCGTAGTCTTGATATCGGAGTGGCCGAGCAGCTCCTGTACCGCACGCAGGTCCTGGGAGGATTCGAGCAGATGGCTGGCAAAGGAGTGGCGCAGCATGTGTGGGTGCAGGTTCTGCCCCAATTCTCGCTCTCCGGCCGCCTTGACCCG
>NZ_JAWRYH010001472.1:0-231 GCF_046534675.1 Pseudomonas sp. SIMBA_067
GGAAAACGCCACCGCGCAGGTAGATATCCCGGCCATCGAACCTGGTGGCACCTGCAAGGTATGGGTGTATTTCGACGCCGACTTTTCGCAGATCCGCCAAGGCGGGGTCAGCATCAGCCACGCCGACGGTGTAGCCAATGTACAGGTGTACCACGAGGTCATCGGTTTCCCTGCCACGGTGGCCCGCTACAGCCGTGAGCTGATGGTGTTGCGGGGGGTGTTGGGGCTCAG
>NZ_JAWRYH010001473.1:0-231 GCF_046534675.1 Pseudomonas sp. SIMBA_067
GGTACGGTCGAGGTCGACGTTCTGCACGCGGTCGTCGTCGTACGCCTGGCCAAAGATGTCATAACGCACGCCGACCAGGGCCTTCCAGTGCTCGTTCAGCTCGATCATGTCCTGCAGGTACAGGCCGGTGGTCTGCTGGAAGTTGGTGCCTTTGGAGGAGAGGTTGGCAGCGTGCTCGGGTACCGATACCAGGGCGTCGCGGTACACCGGCACCTGGGCCACGTTGTTCTG
>NZ_JAWRYH010001474.1:0-231 GCF_046534675.1 Pseudomonas sp. SIMBA_067
GTAAGGTTAATACCGAAGCGAACCTGATGGCGCACGCGGTGCTGGGTGCGGTAACCTCGTACGCGGCGGGCAATGCTGCGCTGGCGGGCGCCTCGGGCGCGGTGATGGGCGAGTACATCGCGCAGCAGATGTATCCGGGCGTTAAACGTGAAGACCTGTCTGAGGAGCAGCGGCAGACGATAAGCGCGCTGGGTACGCTGGCAGCGGGTCTTGCGGGCGGCGTTGTGGGTG
>NZ_JAWRYH010001475.1:0-231 GCF_046534675.1 Pseudomonas sp. SIMBA_067
GTGTTTGGGTGGTATTTATAGCGGGGTTTTCGCCTATTCCTTATAAAGTGTTTACCATTGGCGCTGGTGTATTACAAATGGCGTTTTTACCTTTTATTATTGCCTCAGGTATTGGGCGTGGCGCGCGTTTCTTTTTAGTATCTGCTTTAATGAAATGGGGCGGAGTTAAAATGGAACAAAAATTACGCCAATATATTGAAGTACTTGGCTGGGCAGTGGTTGCTTTAATCG
>NZ_JAWRYH010001476.1:0-231 GCF_046534675.1 Pseudomonas sp. SIMBA_067
CGACGGTCGCGGGCGCGTGCACCGACAACGTGGCGCCATCGGCCACATCGATCCCGCCGGCGAGCGTACTGACGGCCGCCGTGCCATTGCCGAACCGCAAAGTGCCAGCCCGGATCGCCGTATCGCCACTGTAGCTATTGCCGCCACCAAGCACCTGCACGCCGGCGCCGGTCTGGATCACCGTGCCCGTGCCCGAAATATCGCCCGTGTTTAGCGCTTCGCTGCCGTGGT
>NZ_JAWRYH010001477.1:0-231 GCF_046534675.1 Pseudomonas sp. SIMBA_067
GGTGTTGTTGTAACGGCTCAGCAGTGAAATCAACCTTACCAATAGTAGTATGGATGATAGCATTTTTGTCATTGCGGTAACGCACTTGACCTGCTTTCGCATTTTTAACTGCTTCTGCAACGTTAGGTGTTACAGTACCAGTTTTAGGGTTTGGCATTAGACCACGTGGGCCTAAGATTTGACCTAGTTGACCAACAACACGCATAGCGTCTGGTGATGCAACAACAACGT
>NZ_JAWRYH010001478.1:0-231 GCF_046534675.1 Pseudomonas sp. SIMBA_067
CTGCCCACTACCTGCTCGCGGGTGCCTTTGTCATCCTGCTGGCGCTGCTGATCGCTCATGAAATGAGCCGCGGTGGCCGCAGCCTGAGCACGTCGGAGCTGACCGCGCTGGTCAACAAGGACGAATCCGTTGTCGTGGATATTCGCCCGGCCAAGGAATTTGCCGGCGGCCACATTGTTGGCGCCCTGAACATTCCGCAGGACAAGCTGATCGCACGCCTGGCCGAGCTGG
>NZ_JAWRYH010001479.1:0-231 GCF_046534675.1 Pseudomonas sp. SIMBA_067
GCGCCGAGCATGGCTTCGAGCAGGCTGTCGACAATATCGCCCAGGCGCAGGGTCTCGCGGGCGGCATTGGCCAGTGCCAGGCTGGGGGTGTCGAGCGCCGAGGCATCGAGGTGGCGCGGGCGCACTTGGCCGTTGCCGTTTTCGCGTTCGGGCAGCAAGCTGTTGCACAGCCGGCCCATAGGTTTGACGGTGGGCAGCATGATCAGGCAGCGCAAGGTGTTGTAGAGCAGG
>NZ_JAWRYH010001480.1:0-231 GCF_046534675.1 Pseudomonas sp. SIMBA_067
TGGTCAGGCGTGCGAGAATGTCCAGCCACATAGCCAGTTGGCTAAGTGAGGTGGATTCAGTACTTCCACGAACGAAAAGCCATAGTCGTATTGGAATATTTCTGGGCCGTAGCTCAGCGGAAGTATACTGATTTCTGACCGTGTTGTGCCATTTTTAATTGTGCTATCGCGCAGGATCTGACTCCTAAAATCCCGAGCTTTATAGCAAGTTTCCGGTTGGAGAGTTAGTCT
>NZ_JAWRYH010000167.1:0-338 GCF_046534675.1 Pseudomonas sp. SIMBA_067
CAGGGGGCCACGGCCATGCAGGAGGTGCAGGCCTACGACCGCACCATCCTGCCCTCGGCGCAGCAGGCAGTGGACACCGCCACCCGCGGCTTCGAGATGGGCAAGTTCGCCTTCCTCGATGTGCTCGATGCCCAGCGCACGTTGATCGAGGCGCGCGGGCTCTATCTGGCTGCATTGGCCGCGGCGACCGATGCGCGGGCCCAGCTCGAGCGGGTCTATGGCGACCTCGAAGGCAGTTTGTGATTCGCAAAAAATCCTACAGCAGGAGCAACAATGGATAACCCACGCAAGATTGCCATGCTGGTTGTCGCCTTGGCCGTGCTTGGCCTCGGTGGCCT
>NZ_JAWRYH010001481.1:0-231 GCF_046534675.1 Pseudomonas sp. SIMBA_067
GTTTTAACGTACTAGCTTTTATCGTTGCTTTTAGCGAGAGGAAAGCGCGGAAGCGTTATGAATTACAGGAAAATGCAGTAAACCTGTAGATCTTGGATTGGGCGTCCGCCATTACACCGCTTAAGCTTCCGCGTGTAATGGCTGGATGTCTACACTCCTTGAGCACAAGCGCCCTGGCTATTTAGTTTTCAGTTTGCTCTTGCAGTGAAATGCTGAACCCTCGGTCATAGT
>NZ_JAWRYH010001482.1:0-230 GCF_046534675.1 Pseudomonas sp. SIMBA_067
GAAGACGACTTTGTATAGATTTTGTCATTGCTCGATCTGTCCCAGTTGCCAGCGCAATTCAGCCACTTCAGCCTCAAGCTCGCGTACTTTCTCCTCGGCGCATATCTGCGCTGTGACGTCCCGCTGAATACCAATGTAGTACGTCAGCTGGTCCGCTTCGTTGTTAACAGGCGTGATGGACAACTCATTCCAGAACAGGCTCCCGTCCTTGCGGTAGTTACGCAGCACCT
>NZ_JAWRYH010001483.1:0-230 GCF_046534675.1 Pseudomonas sp. SIMBA_067
GGCTTGTTATTATCTGTGCCATCACCTACCACTACGTTCATGTATACAGGTGTTTCTAGTGCTTTAACCGTTGCTGCATAGTTGGTTGGGTCGCCACTATCTAATGCTGTTTGAGCTGCAAATACAAACTGCGTCATCACGCCCTTGATATTAGCAAGTTTATCAGTTTCTCCCGCCATCGTTAGCGATGTTGCAAACTCATTAAAACCACAGCTTAAGAAGTCCTGCAT
>NZ_JAWRYH010001484.1:0-230 GCF_046534675.1 Pseudomonas sp. SIMBA_067
CAAATAAATCATCTACTGAATCAATTACCTTGCCTCCTGCTTCAAAGCCTGGCGCATCGCCTTTGTATTCAGAGCTATTATTGGTGTATGAGCTATATACATTCCACTCATTATTAAGCATATAACTTGCTGACAGCTCTAAACCTGTCGATTCAATACCGCCCACATTTAGGTACGAGCCGTTTGTGCCTATGGTGTAGTCTATACCACCGGTGTCGCTGCCTGGCGCT
>NZ_JAWRYH010001485.1:0-230 GCF_046534675.1 Pseudomonas sp. SIMBA_067
GTGTTAAATGCTCAAGCATTAGTTCGTGTTCAAATGCATCTGGGTGGTCGTAATTCGTTTGCGTACGATGTGCCATCGGCAAATGCGATTGATCCTTGTAATAAGCATCTTCTTCAATAATGGCGATAGCGCCTGGTTCAAGCTCATTTACCAATTCATTATAAATTGTTTGGCTAAATAGAGATTTGCCGGACGCCGATGCGCCTGCAATAGCTATAATAGTTCGTGTC
>NZ_JAWRYH010001486.1:0-230 GCF_046534675.1 Pseudomonas sp. SIMBA_067
GGAGCGCAGCTACTTCAACGCCGATGAAGACCGCAAATTTGCCTGGTATGACCACGGTACTGCCGAGCGGCTGCTGGCATTCCTGCTGATCTGGGATATCGGTGTGCGACAGCAGTTCGAGCACCGTTTCATGGTTCGCCTGCGTTCGGCCATCTTCAAGCATGCCCAGTTGCTGGCATCGGAGATGTTCTACGCGTCCCACCAGGCTTCGCGCTACCACAACCATGCAT
>NZ_JAWRYH010001487.1:0-230 GCF_046534675.1 Pseudomonas sp. SIMBA_067
TGCGCATCAACACCGACCAGACCCGTGCCACCAACGAAACCGCAGCCAGCCAGTATGCTGCCGCCTTCGCCCTGGTCATCGGCCTGTTGATCGCCGCCACCGTGCTGACGCTGCTGTGCGCGTTCCTGCTGACCCGCAGCATCGTCAAGCCGATCGAAGAAGCGCTGCAATGCGCCGAGCAGGTGGCCGACGGTGACCTGACCCACGTCATCCGTGCCGAAGGCACCGAC
>NZ_JAWRYH010001488.1:0-230 GCF_046534675.1 Pseudomonas sp. SIMBA_067
TCTTGGGAATTCTTTTTCTTTTCTATCTGATTTTAGGTTTAATTCTTGTTTATCAAGAGTGTCTGAGCGTTGAGGTAAAATTTCCATTAGGTATTTTTCAAATATTGGGGCAATGGTTTGAGTAAGTGTCGTGTTTTCGTTTTTATTAATTATCGTAATTTCTTTCTTATCAGCTTGTAAGACGGACGTGGAAAATTTAATGACAAAATCCTTGTTGCTAAAGATATGAC
>NZ_JAWRYH010000168.1:0-337 GCF_046534675.1 Pseudomonas sp. SIMBA_067
GATCTCCACCTTTGCCAAGTTGTTCGTGTTCAGCGTGCCGGGCGAGCGGCTGATCGTGCTGCAGACCGCCGGCAACCTGGCAACCTCGCAGTCGGTGGTGAACCTGCTGCAGCAACGCAGCCAGGGCAGCGGCCCTCACCTGCTGAACGTTGCCACGCTTTACGATGCAACGGTGCTGGTCGCCGACACCCTGCGCGAAGTGGTCAACCGTGACCGCAGCAAGCTTACGGGCGACATCGACCTGAGCAGTTCATTCATTGTCGGCGGCCAGATAGCCGGCGCCCCCATGGCCATCTACAACGTCTACGCGCAGGGCAATTTCTTCCAGGCCACGCCA
>NZ_JAWRYH010001489.1:0-230 GCF_046534675.1 Pseudomonas sp. SIMBA_067
TATCCCAAGTCTCTGGGCACCCCTTGCACCCCTCCATGTTGGCCTCCTGAAAGTTCCCGTAATGCTGCCGCGCCCCGCGCAAATCGGCGCGTTCCAGGTTGCTCTGGCCAAATTTGGCTTCTTGCAGATTAGCGTCCCCCAGGTTGGCCTCTTGCAGGTCCGTCTTGCTCAGCCAGGCCATTTCCAGGTCTGCGGCCTGCAGGTTGGCGTGGTGCATCTTTGCCCCTGAC
>NZ_JAWRYH010001490.1:0-230 GCF_046534675.1 Pseudomonas sp. SIMBA_067
AGCATGGTCGACATGATCCCGTTCATGCTCGACCGCACTTACAACCCAGGTCAGCTCAAAGCCGTGCGGGAAATCCTGCCGGGTACCTCGACCGGCGGCGCGGCCTTTGACACTGCCATATACGCGGGGGTGCAGAGCGAATATGTGGTGACCCAGAACACCAAAGGCACGGCTGACGTTGCCGATGACGTGTGGACGGTGACCGATACCGTGGCCGGCCGCGATGGCGT
>NZ_JAWRYH010001491.1:0-230 GCF_046534675.1 Pseudomonas sp. SIMBA_067
GCCGTTCATGTTCCTGGCGCTCGGCGCTGATGTCCTCGAACACGCTGATCAGGTGTTCAGGCTCGCCATTGGCATGGCGCTGCAACGAGGTGCGGGCGCGCACCCAGATGTACTCGCCGTTCTTGTGGCGCACGCGTTTTTCTACCTCGTAACGCTCGGTCTCACCGGCCAGCATGCGCTGCAGCAGTTGCAGGTTCTGCGCCAGGTCGTCAGCGTGGGTGATCTGCTGG
>NZ_JAWRYH010001492.1:0-230 GCF_046534675.1 Pseudomonas sp. SIMBA_067
TGGTCAGGGTGATGTCGAACGAGGTGCCCCCCATGTCCACGGTAATGACGTTGTCGATACCGAACGGCCGTGCCACCGCCAGCCCGGCCTGGGGCGCCGAGGCGGGGCCGGAGTTGATGGCATTGACCGCGCGCTCACGCATCAGGTGCCCGGGCGCCAGGCCACCGTTGGACTGGAAGTAACGCACCGGTTGTTGCACGCCAAGCTCGTGGAACAGGCTGTCGATGCGC
>NZ_JAWRYH010001493.1:0-230 GCF_046534675.1 Pseudomonas sp. SIMBA_067
TTAAGAGCAGCCATCGCTTTGTTGACTGTTTGCTGTTTTACTAAGATATAGTCGGTGTCATAGGTTGAAATTGAAAAAATTGACACGCCAGCTCTTGCTAATACTCCTGAAATATTTGCCATAATACCGGTTAACGAGAATCCTAATGGGCCAATTACTTCTAATGCTTGCCAATTCGATTCTGTATCTTGGCTATCAATTATAAAGTCATCAGGGCAAACGACCGAGAG
>NZ_JAWRYH010001494.1:0-230 GCF_046534675.1 Pseudomonas sp. SIMBA_067
GACGCACTCGCCAGCCACAGCGCCCGCTCGGTGTACTTCGAGCCACTGACGCTGCTGTCGGCACTCAGTGCTGTTACCGATCGCATCGGCCTGATCGCCACTGCCACCACCAGCTACAACGAGCCGTACCATGTGGCACGCAAGTTCGCCTCCCTGGACCACCTGTCCGCAGGCCGTGCCGGTTGGAACATGGTCACCTCCGACGCTGCCGCCGAGGCCGGTAACTTCGG
>NZ_JAWRYH010001495.1:0-230 GCF_046534675.1 Pseudomonas sp. SIMBA_067
CGGATGCGCCGTTGCGCTTGCAGCCGGAGGAAGTGATCGAGGCGCGCTTTGTCAGCCTTGAGCTGGCTGAAGAGGAAAGCCTGACCAAGCTATATTGCCCGGACTCTTTGGCGGCGTTGCAGCGCTATAAGGCCAGCCTGGGATAGCTGATTTGGTTGTGCCGGCCCTTTCGCGGGCACGCCCGCTCCCACAGGATTGTGCAGTGTTCAGAGCGGTGCCGAACCTCTAGG
>NZ_JAWRYH010000023.1:0-22031 GCF_046534675.1 Pseudomonas sp. SIMBA_067
TGGTCGGGGTGAGGGGATTCGAACTCCTGACATCCTGCTCCCAAAGCAGGCGCGCTACCGGACTGCGCTACACCCCGAGATGGCTCCGCGACCTGGACTCGAACCAGGGACCCAATGATTAACAGTCATTTGCTCTACCGACTGAGCTATCGCGGAACTGAACTTCGGTACAACTTACCGATTTGCTACTCCGAAGGCTGTGTTCGCTTCGGACTCTTTAGCTTCTTAGCTTTCGCTTTGTCGCTGCTGAGGCCGGCTATTCTACATTCTTCGTTTTGCTTGTCAACCACTTTTTTTCATTCAACTTACTGATTTGTAAGTTGTTTTGCGGTCACCGATGTTGCTGGTGATTCGCTTAGTGCCTGACAACGCGGCGTATATTAGGGTCACTCGAATTTTGATGCAAGCAAAAATTTCAAAAATTTCAGCAAGTTATCCTGAATTCCCCGAAAGCCCCGATTTTACTGGGCTGTGCCGGCCTCTTCGCGGGTAAACCCGCTGCCACAGGGGCGCCACAGCGCCTGTGAGAAAGCAAAAAAAAGCCCCGCAAAAGCGGGGCTCATGGTGAAACACATTACCCAAAGACGATTTCGTCGCCTTCCACTGTGGCGGTAATCGAGGTACCCGGCACAAACTGGCCAGCCAAGATCAGCTGCGCCAGCGGGTTTTCGATCCAGCGCTGGATAGCCCGCTTCAGCGGCCGTGCGCCGTACACCGGGTCGTAACCCACGGCAATCAGCTTGTCCAGGGCCTCCGGGCTCAGGCTCAGCGACAGTTCGCGCTCCAGCAGACGGCTGCGCAGGCGGCCCAGCTGGATCTCGGTAATGCCGGCGATCTGCTCGCGGCCCAGTGGCTCGAACACCACCACTTCGTCGATACGGTTGATGAACTCCGGACGGAAATGCGCGCCCACTGCATCCATCACCGCCGCACGCTGTGCCTCGCGGTCGCCTACCAGTTCCTGGATCTGTGCCGAGCCCAGGTTGGAGGTCATCACGATCACCGTGTTGCGGAAGTCCACGGTGCGCCCGTGGCTGTCGGTCAGGCGGCCGTCTTCCAGCACCTGCAGCAGCACGTTGAACACATCCGGGTGGGCTTTCTCCACCTCATCCAGCAGCACCACCGAGTATGGCTTGCGCCGTACGGCCTCGGTCAGGTAACCGCCCTCTTCATACCCTACATACCCTGGTGGTGCACCGATCAGGCGAGCCACGGAGTGTTTCTCCATGAACTCGGACATGTCGATACGCACCATCGCCTCTTCGGTGTCGAACAGGAACTCGGCCAGCGCCTTGCACAGCTCGGTCTTGCCCACACCGGTGGGGCCGAGGAACAGGAACGAACCGCTTGGCCGGCTCGGGTCGGACAGCCCGGCACGCGAGCGGCGCACGGCGTTGGCCACGGCGGTCACCGCCTCGTTCTGGCCGATCACGCGCTGGTGCAGCAGCGCTTCCATTTTCAGCAGCTTCTCGCGCTCGCCTTCCAGCATCTTGGACACAGGGATGCCGGTCCACTTCGACACCACTTCGGCAATTTCTTCCTCAGTCACCTTGTTGCGCAGCAACTGGTTTTCGGTCTTGCCGTGCTGGTCGACCATCTGCAGGCTGCGCTCCAGGTCGGGGATTACCCCGTACTGCAGCTCGGCCATGCGGCTCAGGTCACCTTTGCGGCGGGCGGCTTCCAGTTCCTGGCGGGCCTGTTCGATCTTTTGCTGGATCTGCGCAGAGCCCTGCACTTCGGCCTTTTCCGATGCCCAGATTTCTTCCAGGTCGGAATATTCACGCTCCAACCGCTCGATTTCTTCGGTCAGCTTCTCGAGGCGTTTTTTCGCCGCTTCGTCTTCTTCCTTCTTCAGCGCCTGCGATTCCACCTTCAACTGGATCAGGCGGCGATCAAGGCGGTCGAGCACTTCCGGCTTGGAGTCGATCTCCATGCGGATGCGGCTGGCCGCTTCGTCAATCAGGTCAATCGCCTTGTCCGGCAGCTGGCGGTCAGTGATATAGCGGTGGCTGAGCTTGGCGGCTGCGATAATGGCACCGTCGGTGATGGCCACCTTGTGGTGCACTTCATAGCGCTCTTTCAGGCCACGCAGAATCGCGATGGTGTCTTCCTCGCTTGGCTCCTCTACCAACACCTTCTGGAAGCGGCGCTCCAGGGCGGCGTCCTTCTCGATGTACTGGCGGTACTCGTTCAGCGTGGTGGCGCCGACGCAGTGCAGCTCGCCGCGCGCCAAGGCTGGCTTGAGCATGTTGCCGGCGTCCATGGCGCCTTCGCCTTTACCGGCGCCGACCATGGTGTGCAGTTCATCGATGAACAGAATGATCTGGCCTTCCTGCTTGGACAGCTCGTTCAAAAGCGATTTGAGGCGCTCTTCGAACTCGCCGCGGTACTTGGCACCGGCAATCAGCGCGCCCATGTCCAGCGCCAGCAGGCGCTTGCCCTTGAGGCCATCAGGCACTTCACCATTGATAATGCGCTGGGCCAGGCCTTCGGCGATGGCGGTTTTACCCACACCAGGCTCACCGATCAACACCGGGTTGTTCTTGGTACGGCGTTGCAGCACCTGCACGGTACGGCGGATTTCGTCGTCACGGCCAATCACCGGGTCCAGCTTGCCTTCTTCGGCACGCTTGGTGAGGTCGACGGTGTACTTGTCCAGCGCCTGGCGCGACTCTTCGGCGTTGGCATCATTCACTGCCGCGCCGCCACGCAGGTTGTTGATGGCGTTTTCCAGGGCTTTCTTGCTCACGCCCTGGCTCAGCAGCAGCTTGCCGAGCTTGCTGTTCTCGTCCATGGCAGCCAGCAACACCAGTTCGCTGGAAATGAACTGGTCGCCCTTCTGCTGGGCGAGGCGGTCGGCCTGGTTAAGCAGGCGTGCCAGGTCCTGCGACATGTTCACGTCGCCGGTGGGGTTCTGGATTTTCGGTAGCTGGTCGAGCTCTTTCACTAGTGCCTGGCGCAGGCTGTTGATGTCGAAGCCAACCTGCATCAGCAGCGGCTTGATCGAACCGCCCTGCTGTTCAAGCAGTGCCTGCATCAGGTGCACGGGCTCGATGGCTGGGTGGTCCATGCCAACGGCCAGGGATTGAGCATCGGATATCGCTAATTGCAGCTTGCTGGTCAAACGGTCTATTCGCATGGTGTACCTTCCTTTAAAGGGCAGGTCGGAGCGATGGACAGCGCCTGTTTATGAAGAAACCTGCCTGAGATGACCTTATAGATAAGGCTGATTCTGGAAGATTCAAGCGTAGCGGGGTTGACCGAAGTCAACCTGTTGGATTAACGGAGGCCATTCGCGGGCGAGTCCGCGAAGAGGCCAGTACAGGCTAGCGGGGTTGCAGCCACACCAGTGATGCAAACCGCCCACCCTGCGGGGTACGGCGATAGGAGAAGAACCGCGCATCACTGACCGTGCACAAGCCGCCGCCATACACGGCAGTTACGCCACGGGCAGCCAGACGAATGCGCGCCAGCTGGTAGATATTCGCCATAAGCTTGCCAGGCCGTTCGCCCTCGACGAATGCCCGAGCGGCTTGCGGGTGCACGGCGGTAAAGGCATCACGCACTTCCAGCCCCACTTCGAAAGCCTGTGGGCCAATGGCCGGCCCCAACCACACCAGCACTTCTTCAGGTGGCAGTGCCAGGCGGTCCAAGGTGGCTTCCAGCACGCCGCCCGCCAACCCGCGCCAGCCCGCATGCGCCGCCGCCACGCGAGTACCGGCCCGGTCGCAGAACAGCGCAGGCAGGCAATCGGCGGTCATCACCGTACAGGCAATGCCAGGCTGGTCGGTCCAGCTGGCGTCCGCCTCGGCCACCAAGGCCGGGTCGGCATCCGCCACCACCAGCCCATGCACCTGCTTGAGCCAGGCCGGCTGGATGGCGAACGTGTCGCTGAGGCGACGGCGGTTCTCGGCAACGGCAGCAGGGTCATCCCCTACGTGGTCGCCAAGGTTGAAGGTTTCGTAGGGCGGCAGGCTGACGCCGCCCTGACGGGTGGTGACACAGGCGCGAACCGAGGCCGGGGCCGGCCAGTCGGGAAACAGCAGCGACTGCGTCAGGCCACTCATCCGATAAAGCTCTCGCGGTCTTCGCTCAGCAGCGACAGCAACCAGAGGAAGTCATCGGGCAGTGGCGATTCCCACTTCATGATTTCACCGGTGATCGGGTGAGCCAACGCCAGGAAGCGCGCATGCAGCGCCTGGCGAGGGAAGGTTTTCACCGCCTCGACCATGGTCGGGCTGGCAGCCGGTGGAATGCGGAAGCGCCCACCGTACGTCTGGTCACCGACCAGCGGGAAGCCAACGTGGGCCATGTGCACACGAATCTGGTGGGTACGGCCGGTTTCCAGCTTTACCCGCACGTGGGTGTGCGAGCGGAAGCGCTTGAGCACGCGGTAGTGGCTGACCGCCGGCTTGCCGCCGTCGGTGACTGCCATGCGCTGGCGCATGCCGCCGTGGCGGCCGATCGGGGCATCGATCTTGCCACCGGAAGTTACCACGCCGATCACGATGCATTCATAAATGCGGCTGACCTTGCGCGCCTGCATCTGCTCGACCAGCCTGGTCTGCGCTTGCAAGGTCTTGGCCACCACCATCAAGCCGGTGGTGTCTTTATCCAGCCGGTGAACGATGCCGGCGCGCGGTACGTTGACGATGTCTGGCACGTGGTGCAGCAGCGCATTGAGCAGCGTACCACTGGCATGACCGGCAGCCGGGTGCACAACCAGCCCGGCAGGCTTGTTGATTACCATGATATGGTCGTCTTCGTAGACGATATCCAGTTCGATATCTTCTGGGATCCACTCGCCCTGGGCCTCTTGTTCGGCCTGCAGTGCTAGCAGCGAGCCACCATAGACGGTGTCTCGAGGGCGCACAACGGCGCCATCGACCGTCAGGCGGCCCTCTTTGATCCACGAAGTAAGCCGCGAACGCGAGTACTCAGCGAACAATTGGGCGGCGACCTGGTCGAGGCGTTGGCCGCCCAGTTCGGACGGTACCTCTGCGCTAAGTTGAATGATCTCGGACATGCTCGATTCGGCGGGCGCACAGCCTTTGGTTTCGGCTGCGAGCTTGTGGTTAAATACGGCTTCTTTTGTCCCGGGGTTGGCCGGGGCGCTCATCATAACAGGACGGCACCGCCCAAGACAGCGGCCGTCAAAGGGACGCAAGCCGCCATGCAAGTGAAACACCTGCTGCTGATCGCCATCCTCGGGCTTACCGCGGCCTGTTCCTCTAATAAAGAGGTCATTGACGAGAACCTCAGCGAAGCCGAGCTGTACCAGCAGGCGCAAGCTGACCTGGACAACTCCAGCTACACCAGCGCCGTGAACAAACTCAAGGCCCTGGAGTCGCGCTACCCGTTCGGTCGCTATGCCGACCAGGCGCAGCTCGAGCTGATCTACGCCAACTACAAGAACTCCGAGCCCGAGGCTGCCAAGTCGGCCGCCGAGCGCTTCATCCGCCTGCACCCGCAGCACCCGAACGTCGACTACGCCTACTACCTCAAAGGCCTGACCTCGTTCGACCAGGACCGTGGCCTGCTGGCGCGCTTCCTGCCGCTGGACATGACCAAGCGTGACCCGGGTGCCGCCCGCGACTCGTACAACGAGTTCGCCCAGCTGACCAGCCGCTTCCCCAACAGCCGCTACTCGCCCGACGCCAAGCAGCGCATGATCTACCTGCGCAACCTGCTGGCCTCGTATGAAATTCATGTGGCCGACTACTACCTGAGCCGCCAGGCCTATGTGGCCGCCGCCAACCGTGGCCGCTACGTGGTAGAAAACTTCCAGGAAACCCCATCGGTCGGCGACGGCCTGGCGGTGATGGTCGAGTCGTACCAGAAGATGCACCTGGACGAACTGGCCGCCAGCAGCCTGGAAACCCTCAAGCTCAACTACCCGGACCACCCGAGCCTGGCCGATGGCGAGTTCCAGCCCAAGCAGACCGAGTCTGACGGGCGCGGCTGGCTGTCCAAGGCCACCCTGGGCCTGATCGAAACCGATACGCCGCTGCCGCCGGGCGAAACCCGCGCCAACCAGGACGTGGTCAAGCAGTTCCAGGACGCGCGTGACGAGATGCCGCAAGAGCTGCTACCGAAAGACGAAAACGGCGATCCGATCGTGCCGGAAGGCCCGAAAGCAGCCGAAAAAGACCGTTCCTGGTTCAGCTACATGACCTTTGGTCTGTTCGACTGACACACAGCGGTAAATGAAAGGGAGGCCTTGGGCCTCCCTTTTTTATTGGCCGCGCCCTAGACTGTCAGCTTCTTCAATCGACAAGCTGGACACCATGGTTCGCCTACTTTTCTGGATCGCCCTGATCGCCGCCGCGTTCTGGCTGTGGCGCAAGTTCAAAGTCAGCCAACAGTCGCACCCCGAGGCGAAGCTGGATGCGCCCCTGCAGATGGTGCGCTGCGCCCATTGCGGCGTGCACCTGCCCAACGACCGGGCGCTGCAGCAGGGCAAAGAGTGGTATTGCAGCCAGGCGCACCTGCAACAGGGGCCTGGCCAACAAGGCTGAACACCAAACCGCTGCAGGAGCGGCCTTGCCTCGCCATAGGGCCGCGCCTACAAAGCATCGTGTACTTTCTGTAGCCCCGGCGATCTCAACCCAGACGCCCTGCTGGTGCATACGGCGCCGGGTCGATGATTGGCTCGGCCCCGGTCAGCAAGTCGGTAAACAGCTGGCAGGAAGCCGGCGCCAGCACCAGCCCGTTGCGGTAGTGACCGCAGTTCAGCCACAACCCCTCGTACCCTGGCACCGGCCCGATGTAGGGAATACCCTCGGGCGAGCCCGGCCGCAACCCGGCCCAGTGCCC
The DNA here is from genome assembly GCF_046534675.1 of Pseudomonas sp. SIMBA_067. Lineage (NCBI taxonomy): Bacteria > Pseudomonadati > Pseudomonadota > Gammaproteobacteria > Pseudomonadales > Pseudomonadaceae > Pseudomonas > Pseudomonas sp. SIMBA_067. The sequence goes on from NZ_JAWRYH010000023.1 coordinate 6,817, forward strand.
CACCACCGTGGCCCCTTCGAGCCCTGGCAGCAACTCCACCGCCGATGCCTTCAGGCTTTCCAGCGCATCTTCGGTCGGGGTCTTGTCGTACCCGGCATGCTCCAGCGTACTGCCCACCAGAATGTGCCCATCCCGCCGCGGGATCGCATAGCGCCCCTTGGCCAGCACCATGCTCGGCAAAAAGTCCTCGGCGCACTTGAACAGGATCATCTGGCCCTTCACCGGCTCTACCGGCAGCTCAAGGCCCAAGGTACGCAACAGGTCGCCACTCCAAGCCCCGGCACTGAGCACCACCTCATCCGCCGCCAGCACGCCTTCAGCGGTCTGCACGCCGGTCACGCGCCCGCCCTGCTGAACAAAGCCGGTGATCTGGCAGTTCTCTCGCAGGGTTACGTTGGGCAACGCCAGCAGCGCCGCCTTCAGCGATTTCACCAGGCGCGGGTTGCGCACGTTGGCTACACCGGCCATGTAGATGGCGCGCTTGAAGCCCGGCCCCAGCACCGGCACCGCGTCGTAGGCCGCCGAGATATCCACGGCACTGAGCGGCCGCTGCTCACGTTCGGCCCAAGCCAGCGCTTCGGCCTCGTCATCCAGGTCGAGCCAGTACAAGCCCGTGGTGTGCACTTCGGGGTCGACGCCGGTGCTGGCGAACAAGCGCTCGCCCAGCTGTGGATAAAAGTCCTGCGACCAGTGCGCCAGGGCGGTGACTGCCGGGCTGTAGCGCCACGGGTACAGCGGCGAAACAATGCCGCCGCCGGCCCACGACGACTCACGGCCGACTTCGCCCTGATCACACACCACCACCTGCCCGACCTTGGCCGCCAGGTTGAACGCCGTCAGCAGGCCGATCACCCCGCCGCCGACCACCACTACTTGCTTGCTCATCTGTCGATCCAACACCTGAAGTAAAACCGCGATGCACCGGGCACCATTCAACCTTCAGCTTCCCCAGCAGTGCTCGCTGCCGTCAACGGCACCGGGGTTGCGCTGCACACCGGCCTGGTCGAGCTGGAAGTCGCCACAGCCATCCTGCGCCATCAGCCCATGGGGCAGCCGCCGGGCGCGCAGCGTGAAGGTGTCGCTGTCGCGCTGGGCCTGCAGGCTGTAATAGCGGGTACCGTCGGGCAAGGCCGGGTCGCCCTGGGCATATTGGCCGGTGCGTACGCGGTGGCGCTCCAGGCGCAGGGCGGCATCATGCAGCAGGCCAACCACTTCGCTGCGTGCGGCTCGCCGAAGCTGGTCGCTGTAACTGGGGTAGGCAATGGCTGCCAGAATGCCGGTCACGGCCAGCACAATCAACAACTCGATCAGGCTCAAGCCTTGCTGCATGTCAGTCTCCTCTCAGTCTTTGCCGCCAGGTGATGCGCCGGGTTGTGTCACCGGCCACGGCGTAGACGGCCTCCAGCACATGCCGGGACTGGGTTTGCTTGCTGACGGCCGTTATCCGGAACAAGGTGACAAGCAGCTCATCCGGCATATGCGCAGCGCAGGTGCTCGTGCCCAGGTTCTGTACATGGAAGTAACCGCTCTGTGTGACCTGCCACTGCCCGGCCAGATCGTGCGGTCGAGCTGGCGGCAAGCACGCGGTACACCGATCGGGAGGTGCCCGCTTGAGCTCACCCGCACCTGCTTGCAACGCGGCCTCGGCCTCTTCGAACGCCAGCAGACCATCGCGCATGTAGCCAGCCATTCGCGTCTCCACCAAGGCCTCGCGCAGGGCCGAGACCGACAACAAGCCGAGCAGCAAGCTCAGTACCAACGCCAACAGCAGCACAACACCGCGTTGACGCTTCATGGCCCCGGCACCGGGTTGCGCAGTGCCACGCTCAGTTCATGGCGCTGTACGAGTTTGAGCGTGGGCTCGTACAACGTGAGTGCGATATCTACCCGCTCTCCCCGGGGCGTTTGCACACGCTCGAAATGCACTTCTCGCACATTCTCCACCAGCGGCTGGAAGCTGGTTCGTCGTCTAAAGCTCAGGGTATCGCCGTTAAGCTGGTAGACGTACTTGCTAACGGGATACGCCAGTGGGTGGGGCTTGCTCGCGCTTTGCCCATCCTCCACAGATACCTTTTCAAGGCAGTCTGTCTGCAAGAACCAGTCAGGTGCTCCTGCCTGCCCGGGTAGCTCTGCTACCACGAGGCTCAGCATGGACGGTGCCACCTCCAGAGGACGGGCGAAGGCCTGCTGTGCAGTGGAGCTCTTGAAGTCGTCAGGTCGCAGGCGCAGGCAGCCGAACATTCCGGCCATGCGAATATCCTGAGCCATACGCAGCAACGCCTGACGTGCCTCATCCTGCATGCGCACCGCGGTACTTTGCAGGCGCCACGTCTGGTGTGCCGAAGCGAAGAGCTGGCTGGCTGCGGCCAGCAGCATCAACCCGATGGCCAGCGCCATCACCACCTCAAGTAAACCGAACCCGCTCTGACGGGCCTTCATCGCCGCCTCTCAAGCTCACTGTGCGCCGCCATTGCCGCCTGCCCATCACGGCGCGCGCTGTCCGCAGCCTGCAATGCCTGCAACTGTATTGATGCCGTTGCGAACATGCCCACGGCCACAACCACGACCGCCAACAACACTTCCATGAGCGTCATGCCCCGTTGCCTCGCGTGCATCCCTGCACCTCCTGCGACTTTTCCTGCAATAGCCCTGAACCTGGCCGACTAGACCGCCTGGCCAGCGAACGTGAAGCTATAGCCAAGCACTTCCAGGGAGGAATGCACGGTGAAGCAACGAGGCGTAACACTGATACAAATGTTGTCGGCCTTGGCCATAGCTGTCTTGCTGACACAGCTCGGTATGCCGGCCTACGCCAGGATGAGCGACGACCTACACAGGGCAGCCGCGGCGCGTGATTTGGCACAGGCACTGCGCAGCGCACGCAGCCACGCGATGCTGCAAAGCCAGCCGGTGCTGGTGCAGGCGCTGGACGGTAATTGGGGGAATGGTTGGCGGGTGGTGCTGGAGCATAACCAGCAGCTGCTGCGCGAGCAGCGCCTTTCGAGGCCGCTCAACATTACGAGCAATCGCGGGGAGCAGTTCAAGTTCAGTGCGCTGGGCGTTCCAATGACGCTGAACAACAGCTGGTTGGGAACAACGCTGGAAGTGTGTGAACGCTCATCTGCCAGCAGCCGATATCAAGTGGTGCTGGCATCGACCGGGAGAGTCAGATTGCTTGCAGAGGACCGAAACAATACTCGCTGTGCAAGTACATAGCCTTGAGCCGACCTTGCCGGCCCTATCGCCGGCAAGCCAGCTCCCACAGGGATATCACTGCCTTCAAGGCTTGTGCAGTACCTGTAGGAGCTGGCTTGCCGGCGATGAGGCCAGTACAGGCTTCAGTCAGATCAGCGAGCGAACCCGCAGCTCTTTTGGCATCGAGAAGGTGATGTTCTCTTCACGCCCGTCCAGCTCTTCAGCACCGGTAGCGCCCCAGGCCTTGAGCTGTTCGATCACGCCACGTACCAGCACTTCGGGGGCCGAAGCACCCGCAGTGATGCCAATACGCGCCGACTGTTCGAACCAGCCCTGTTGCATGTCCTCGGCACCGTCGATCAGGTAGGCCGGGGTGCCCATGCGCTCGGCCAGCTCACGCAGGCGGTTTGAGTTGGAGCTGTTCGGGCTGCCGACTACCAGCACCACGTCGCACTCGCCCGCCAGTTGCTTAACGGCGTCCTGGCGGTTCTGGGTGGCGTAGCAGATGTCGTCCTTACGCGGGCCACCGATGTTCGGGAAGCGCGCACGCAGGGCGTCGATGACGCGGCTGGTGTCGTCCATCGACAAGGTGGTCTGGGTCACGAAGGCCAGGTGGTCAGGGTCGCGCACCTGCAGCCTGGCTACATCATCTTCGTCTTCGACGAGGTAGATGGAACCACCGTTGCTGGCGTCGTACTGGCCCATGGTGCCTTCGACTTCCGGGTGCCCTTCGTGGCCGATGAGAATGCACTCACGGCCGTCGCGGCTGTACTTGGCCACCTCGATGTGCACCTTGGTCACCAGCGGGCAGGTGGCATCGAACACTTTCAGGCCACGGCCAGCGGCTTCCTGGCGCACTGCCTGGGAAACACCGTGAGCACTGAAGATGACGATGACATCGTCCGGCACCTGGTCCAGCTCTTCGACGAAGATGGCACCGCGGTTGCGCAGGTCTTCTACCACGAACTTGTTGTGCACCACTTCGTGACGCACATAGATCGGCGGGCCGAAGACTTCCAGCGCGCGGTTGACGATCTCGATCGCCCGGTCGACCCCCGCGCAAAAGCCGCGAGGGTTGGCGAGTTTGATTTGCATGATCGGCTCCAGGCTTACAGGGCCTTCACCTCGAGGATCTCCACCTCGAAGGTCAGGGTCTTGCCAGCCAGTGGGTGATTGAAGTCGATGGTCACCTGGTCGTCATCGAACGCTTTGACCACACCCGGCAGCTCGGCGTTGGCGGCATCGTTGAAGATGATCAGCAGCCCGTCGGACAGCTCCATGCCCTCGAAGTTGGACCGCGGCATGACTTGCACGTTTTGCGGGTTGGGCTGGCCGAAGGCGTTCTCCGGGGCCACTACCACGGTGCGCTTGTCACCGGCCTTGAAGCCGAACAGCGCGTTTTCGAAGCCCGGCAACAGGTTGCCATCGCCAACCTTGAAGGTGGCCGGCGCTTTGTCGAACGTGCTGTCGACGGTGTCGCCGTTTTCCAGGTGCAGCGCGAAGTGCAGGGTGACTTCGGTGTTCTGGCCGATACGGGTGTCAGTCATGGACCGGATCCTCGGACTTCTTGCTCTTGAACATATCCAGCGCCAGCATCACCGCACCAACGGTGATGGCGCTGTCGGCCACGTTGAAGGCCGGGAAGTAATGGCGGTTTTGCCAGTGCACCAGGATGAAGTCGACCACATGGCCCAGCACGACGCGGTCGTACAGGTTGCCAATGGCGCCACCCAGCACCAGCGCCAGCGCCACGGCCAGCCAGGTTTCGTTGCGCCCCAGGCGCTTGAGCCACACCACCAGCACGGCACTGACCACCACGGCGATCAGGGCGAACAGCCAGCGCTGCCAGCCAGCGCCATCAGCGAGGAAGCTGAAAGCGGCGCCGGTGTTGTAGGCCAAGGTCCAGCTGAAGTAGTCAGGGATGACCACAATCTGCTGGTACATGGTCAGGGCGTTGTTGAAATACAGCTTGGTGGCCTGGTCGACGACCAGCACCAGCAAGCTCAGCCAAAGCCATGCAAGGCGCCCGAAGCGCCCCACTGCCGGGTTAGGCATAGTGACGCACCTCGCCCGAACCGGTCAGGTTATCGACGCAACGGCTGCAGATTTCCGGGTGCTCCGGGTGGCTGCCTACGTCGGCGCGGAAGTGCCAGCAACGGCCGCACTTGGCATGGCCGGACTTGACCACTTTCAGCTTGAGGCCTTCGACTTCGGTGGCCACGGCGTCCGCCGGTGCCTGCACGAACGGCACCACGCTGGCGGCCGAGGTGATCAGCACGAAGCGCAGCTCGTCGCCCAGCTTGCCCAGGTCGGCGCTCAGGCCTTCGTCGGCATACAGGGTGACTTCGGCCTGCAGGTTGCCGCCGATGACCTTGGCGGTACGCTGGTTTTCCAGCTCCTTGTTGACCGATGCCTTCACCGCCATTACACGGTCCCAGTAGGCGCGGTCCAGCTCGGTGCCTTCCGGCAGCTCGCTCAGGCCCTGGTACCAGCCGTTGAGCATCACCGACTCGTTGCGCTCGCCCGGCAGGTATTGCCAGATTTCGTCAGCGGTGAACGCCAGGATCGGCGCAATCCAGCGCACCAGCGCTTCGCTGATGTGGTACAGCGCGGTCTGGCAGGAACGGCGGGCGACACTGTTGGCGCCGGTGGTGTACTGGCGGTCCTTGATGATGTCGAGGTAGAAGCCGCCCAACTCCTGCACGCAGAAGTTGTGCACCTTGGAGTAGACGTTCCAGAAACGGTACTCGCTGTAGTGCTCTTCAAGCTCGCGTTGCAGCAGCAGGGTACGGTCCACGGCCCAGCGGTCCAGTGCCAGCATGTCTTCCGGGGCCAGCAGATCGCGGGCCGGGTCGAAACCGGACAGGTTGGACAGCAGGAAGCGTGCGGTATTGCGGATACGGCGGTAGGCGTCGGCGCTACGCTGCAGGATCTGCTCGGAAACCGCCATTTCACCGGAATAGTCAGTGGCCGAAACCCACAGGCGCAGGATGTCGGCACCCAGGGTGTTGTTGACCTTCTCCGGCTCGATGGTGTTACCCAGCGACTTGGACATCTTGCGGCCGTTCTCGTCCACGGTGAAGCCGTGGGTCAGCAGTTCGCGGTACGGCGCGTGGTTGTCGATGGCGCAACCGGTGAGCAACGACGAGTGGAACCAGCCACGATGCTGGTCGGAGCCTTCCAGGTACAGGTCGGCGACCGGGCCGGTGGCGTGGCCGATATCGTGCGAGCCACGCAGCACGTGCCAGTGGGTGGTGCCGGAGTCGAACCACACGTCCAGGGTATCGGTGATCTTGTCATACTGGCCCGCTTCTTCACCCAGCAGTTCGACGGCATCCAGCTTGAACCAGGCCTCGATACCTTCCTGTTCGACGCGCTTGGCCACCGCTTCCATCAGTTCGACGGTACGTGGGTGCAGCTCGCCGGTCTGCTTGTGCAGGAAGAACGGGATCGGCACGCCCCAGTTGCGTTGACGCGAGATGCACCAGTCCGGGCGGTTGGCGATCATCGAATGCAGGCGCGCCTGGCCCCAGGCCGGCACGAACTTGGTCTCTTCGATGGCCTTGAGCGCGCGCTCACGCAGCGGCTCGCCAGTGCCTGGCTGCTTGTCCATGCCGACGAACCACTGCGCGGTTGCGCGGTAGATCAGCGGGGTCTTGTGGCGCCAGCAGTGCATGTAGCTGTGGCTGATGGTTTCGGTGTGCATCAGCGCACCGGCTTCGCTCAGCTTCTCGACGATGGCCGGGTTGGCCTTCCAGATGAACTGGCCGCCGAAGAACTCCAGCGACTCGACATACACGCCATTGCTCTGCACCGGGGTGAGAATGTCGTCGTTGACCATGCCGTAGCGCTTGCAGGTGACGAAGTCGTCTTCACCGTAGGCAGGCGCGGAGTGAACCACACCGGTACCGGCGCCCAGTTCGACGTAGTCGGCCAGGTAGACAGGCGACAGGCGGTCGTAGAACGGGTGGCGGAAGTTGATCAGCTCCAGGGCCGAACCCTGGGCAGTGGCGACGACCGAGCCTTCCAGGTTGTAGCGCTTCAGGCACGACTCGACCAGCTCTTCGGCCAGCACCAGCAGACGCTCGCCGGTATCGACCAGGGCGTACTTGAACTCCGGGTGGATGTTCAGCGCCTGGTTGGCGGGGATGGTCCACGCAGTGGTGGTCCAGATCACGATGGCGGCTGGCTTGGCCAGCGCGTCCAACCCGAAGGCGGCAGCCAGCTTGGCCTCGTCGGCAACCGGGAAGGCCACGTCGATGGTCTGGGATTTCTTGTCGGCGTATTCGACTTCCGCTTCAGCCAGGGCCGAACCGCAATCGAAGCACCAGTTCACAGGCTTGAGGCCCTTGAACACGAAGCCTTGCTTGACCATCTCGGCCAGGGCACGGATTTCACCGGCCTCGTTGGCGAAGTTCATGGTCTTGTACGGGTTGTCCCAGTCACCCAGTACACCCAGGCGAATGAACTCGGTCTTCTGCCCTTCGATCTGCTCGGCGGCGTACTCGCGGCACAGCTCGCGGGTGCGGTCGGCAGACAGGTGCTTGCCGTGGGTAACCTCGACCTTGTGCTCGATCGGCAGGCCATGGCAGTCCCAACCCGGTACATACGGCGCATCGTAGCCGGCCAGGGTCTTGGAGCGGACGATCATGTCCTTGAGGATCTTGTTCAGCGCATGACCGATGTGAATCTTGCCGTTGGCATAGGGCGGGCCGTCGTGCAGGACGAACTTGGGACGATCCTTGCCAATTTCGCGCAGCTTCTGGTACAGGCCAATGCTGTCCCAGCGCTGCAGGATCTGCGGTTCGCGCTGAGGCAGGCCGGCCTTCATGGGGAAGGCGGTGTCCGGAAGGTTAAGCGTGGCTTTGTAGTCGGTCATTTCAGGCTCTTCGTTAGCGGTTGAGCGTGCCAATGTGCACGTGCGGCGGCGATATCCGCATCGATCGCCGACTTCAGCGCCTCCAGGGAGGCGAATCGCTGCTCTTCACGCAGCTTGTGGTGGAACTCCACCGTCAGACGCCGGCCATACAGGTCGCCGGCAAAATCAAGAAGATGAATCTCCAGGTGCGGGCGCCCATCACCGGCAACGGTGGGACGCACGCCAATATTGCCTACACCCGGCCAGGCCTTGCCGTCGATTTCGATGCTGGCCAGGTAGACCCCGGACAGCGGCACGCGGCGGCGCTTGAGCTGGATGTTGGCGGTAGGTGTGCCGAGCTGGCGGGCCAGCTTCTGGCCATGCAGCACACGGCCGGTGATGCTGTACGGGCGGCCCAGCAGGTGCTCGGCCAGCTCGAAGTTACCTTCGCACAGGGCCTTGCGCACTTCGGTGCTGCTGACCCGCAGGCCGTCCTGGATTACCGTGTTGGCGGCCTCGACGGTGAAGCCGTACTGCTTGCCGGCCTCGATCAGGAAGGCGAAGTCGCCGGCGCGGTCGCAGCCAAAGCGGAAGTCATCACCCACTTCGAGGTGGCGCACGCCCAGGCCGTCGACCAGGATGGCTTTGACGAAGGCATCGGCGCTGAGCTTGCTCAGGCGCTGATTGAACGCCAGGCACAGCACCCGGTCGATGCCCTCGGCGGCCAGCAGTTCGACCTTGTCGCGCAGGCGGGCCAGGCGCGCCGGTGCGGTATCGGGGGCGAAGTACTCGCGTGGTTGCGGTTCGAAGATCACCACGCAGGTCGGCAGGCCCAAGGCCTGACCACGCTCGCGCAGGCGCGCCAGGATAGCCTGGTGGCCGCGGTGAACCCCGTCGAAGTTGCCAATGGTGGCGACACAGCCCCGGTGCTCGGGGCGCAGGTTGTGAAGACCTCGAACCAGCTGCATAACGCGCTTCTTGCTCATAAAGTGGCCGATTATAACCACACCCGGGCGCCGGTGACAGGCAGCAGCGCCCAAGGGCGGCGTGGAATATGAAAAACCGACGCCTGACCCGCCTGACGCCTCAGTGCAGGGCCTTGCGAGCGAAGTGCCGGGGCCGGAAGCCGCACAGGTACAGGCAGCCGAAATACGTCACGACACCTGCCACAATCAACGCCCCAAGCCGCAGGAAGCGCTCAAGCATGATGCCCTGCTCCCAGGCCGGCATATAGTGCATGCCCGCCAACAGTACCGCCGACATCAGCACCACTGCCAAGACAAGCTTGAGCAGGAACATTGCCCAGCCTGGCTGTGGCTCGAACAACTGCTGGCTGCGCAGCTTCCAGAACAGCAAGCCGGCATTCAGGCAGGCACCCAGGCTGATTGCCAATGCCAGGCCGGCATGTGCAAGCGGGCCGACCAGGGCGAGGTTGAACAACTGGGTACAGACCAGGGTGAAAATCGCAATCTTTACCGGCGTGCGGATATTCTGCTGCGCATAGAAGCCGGGTGCCAGCACCTTGACCAGAATGATCGCCAGCAAACCTACCGAATAGGCCATCAGCGCCCGCTGTGTCATGGCCGCATCAAACGCACTGAACTTGCCATATTGAAAGAGCGCAACGGTCAGCGGCTCGGCAAGGATGGCCAAGGCCAAGGTGCACGGCAGCACCAGCAGGAAGCATAGGCGCAGGCCCCAGTCGAGGATCCGCGAGTATTCCTCGCGGTCCTTGTTGGCGTAGGTCTTGGCCAGGGTGGGCAGCAGGATGGTGCCCAGGGCCACGCCCAGTACGCCTGAAGGCAGCTCCATGAGGCGGTCGGCGTAATACATCCACGACACCGAGCCGGCCACCAGGAACGAGGCGAAGATGGTGTTGATGATCAACGAAATCTGGCTCACCGACACCCCGAGAATCGCCGGCAGCATCTGTTTAAGTACCCGCCACACACCCGCGTCCTTGAGGTTCAGGCGCGGCAGTACGAGCATGCCGATCTTCTTCAACGCTGGCAGCTGGTACAGCAACTGCGCCAGGCCACCCGCCAGCACGCCCCAGGCCAGGGCCATGATTGGCGGGTTGAAGTACGGCGTCAGCAGCACGGCGAAGGCAATCATCGCCACGTTCAACAGGGTCGGGGTGAAGGCCGGTACCGAGAAGCGGTTCCAGGTATTGAGGATCGCACCGGCCAGGGAAGACAGCGAGATCAGCAATATATAAGGAAAGGTCACCCGCAACAGGGAGGTGGTCAGCTCGTATTTTTCTGCGTTGTCGACAAAGCCTGGGGCTGTTGCCCACACCACCCACGGCGCCGCGAGGATGCCGATGGCAGTCACCAGGGCGAGGACCAGGGTCAGCAGGCCGCTGACATAAGCGATGAAGGTACGTGTCGCCTCCTCGCCCTGCTGGGTCTTGTATTCGGCCAGGATCGGAACAAAGGCCTGGGAAAACGCACCCTCGGCAAAAATGCGCCGCAACAGGTTGGGCAGTTTGAACGCGATGAAAAAGGCGTCGGTGGCGACGCCGGCACCAAAGATGCGCGCCAGGATGGTGTCGCGAACGAAGCCCAGCACCCGCGAAATCATGGTGATCGAGCTTACTGCGGCCAGGGATTTGAGCAGGTTCATCGAAAAGATTCACGCCAATGGCAGAGGACGCTGCCAGACAGCGTCCGAATGTGCGATACTCCCGCGCCTTCGCAGGGGAGCCAAAAATTCCCGAGTGTACAGGTCGCGCAGCAGAAAGGAATCTTTCCCTCTTGTTGGCGCACCGCTCGGCGGAACCTTGCAGGTGGCCTTGACAATCGATCTCTTGATCGGCATGATTCGCGGCCTATTTTGTTTGCTATTTACCTAAAGTCTTTCGAGGAGCTCGACGGTGGCCAACACACCTTCCGCCAAGAAACGTGCAAAACAGGCTGAGAAGCGTCGCAGCCACAACGCCAGCCTGCGTTCCATGGTCCGCACCTACATCAAGAATGTAGTTAAAGCCATTGACGCAAAAGACGCCGAAAAAGCGCAAGCCGCTTACGTTCTGGCTGTACCTGTAATCGACCGTATGGCCGACAAAGGTATCATCCACAAGAACAAAGCTGCTCGTCACAAAGGCCGTCTGAATGGCCACATCAAGGCGCTGAAAGAAGCTGCAGCTGCCTAAGCGACGCGCTATTCGAAAAACCGACCCTAGGGTCGGTTTTTTGTTGCCTGCGATTTATGCTTGCTGGCACGGCCCCATATGAAACTCGGTCTCTGTGGGAGCGGCCTTGCGCCGCGAAAGGGCTGCGGAGCAGCTCCGGCAATCTCAGCTTCTGCGCCAAGACCGAGGGGCCGCTACGCGCCCCTTTCGCGACGCAAGGCCGCTCCCACAAAAAAGCGGGGCCGCGGTTGGCGGCCCTACTTTTTTTTACATTACTTGGCTATCTGAATCTTCGGCGCCCACTGCAGCCAGTCATCCTCTGCCTTGTCGAACAACGCGAAGGTCTGCTGCGGCCGCGCCGGGTTGCCCATCTGCTCGCCATCCGGCGTTGCAAAGGCGATACCGCCATCGATCAGAGTCTCCACCGACTCGGTACGCACGGTAGCCCCCTTGAACAGCCCCCAGTCGAAACCGAAGCCACTGCTGTTCCAGAAGCGGCTGCCACTACGGACCAGGGCTGCATAGCGCGGCTCGATGAGGATATGGATCAGCACGCGGTCAGCGCTCTGGCCCAACTCGAAACCCGTCACCTTGCCAACCGCAACCTCTCGATAGGTCACTGGCACACCGGGCTTGATCGAACCACGCCGTGGCGCACTGAGCGTCAATGGCAAGCCCACCTCAGGCCCAGCCACTTGCGGGGCATCGGCCAAAGCGATGAAGTCGCGCTGCGGGCCACGGTCCTTGGCTGCCGGCTGCACCTCCAGGTACTGCCCGCCAATCAGCGTGTCGAGGTTCTCGGTGCGTACCAGGCCCAAGGCTGGCTTGACCACCCAGAACTGCGTACCGGCACGAGCAATACGGCCCGCCGCCTCGGTGATACGTGCCCGCAGCAGCACTGCCTGCAAGTCATCGGTCAGGTCGACGCTCTCGATACTGCCCACATCCAGGCCACGGAAGCGGATTGGCGTACCCGGCTTCAGGCCATCTGCACGGTCTACACGGACGGTGATCAAGGTACCCGCGCGGTTTACCGCTTCCTGGCTGTCATGCAGACGGAAGCGTGGAATGTGGCGTTTCAGCGCCACATCGGGCCGTGGCGTGTCGAACGCAATACCGCCGGCCATCAGCGTTTGCAGCGATTCACTCTTGATCTTGATGCCCGACAGCCCCCCGGTCAGGGTAATGCCACTGACGTTCCAGAAGCGCGACGAGCCGTTGACCAGCTTTTCGTATTCCTTCTCGATATGCACACCGATCAGGATACGGTTGCTGTTACGAGCAAACTGGTAGCTCTGCACGCTACCCACTTTGACTTGGCGGTACATCACCGGGCTGCCGATTTCCAGAGAACCCAGGGTATCGGCGAACAACACCATGTGCAGGCCTGGCGCCTTGAGGTCGAGCGGCGGCGCCTTGGCGCGGGCCTCGAACTCACGCTCGGGCCGTTCACCCTTCTCACCCGGGCGGATGGCGATGTAGTTACCTTTGACCAGCGCCTCCAGGCCGGTGATACCTGCCAGGGAAATCGACGGCTTGACCACCCAGAACTGCGTGCCCTCGACCAGATAGTCTTCGGTGAGCGGGTCCAGCGTCAGCTCGGCCGATGCGCTGGACAGGTTGTCTTCCATCTTCAGGGCTTTCAACGAGCCCACTTGAATGCCCTTGTACATGACCGGCGTGCGGCCTGCCTGCAGGCCCTCGTAATCGCTCAGCTTTACCTTGACCCGTATACCCGCCTGGGCGGCGTCGAAGTCTTCATAAAGGCGGAACGGTAGGCTAGGGTCGGTAGCCGGGCTGTCCTTGCGGTATTCCGGCGTGGCAAAGGCAATACCACCGGCTACGATGCTCGACAGCGACTCGCTGCGCACCTTCACACCTGACAGCGAAGCATCGATGCTGACGCCGCTGGCGTTCCAGAAACGCGTGTGCTTGCGCACCAGGCTGGCGTAGGCGGGCTCGATGAACACCTTGATCTCGACGGTGCTCTGATCCTCGGACAGGCGATAGCTTTTCACCCGACCCACCTGGATCTGCTTGTAGAAGATCGGGCTGTCACGGTTGAGCGAACCCAGCCTGTCGGCTTTAAGGGTCAGATGCAGGCCAGGCTCCGAATCCGAGAGCGGCGGCGCAACCTTCAGGGCGGTAAAGCGCTTGGTACGCTCACCCTCCCCCGGGCTGACGGCAATGTAGTTACCCGACACCAGTGTTTCAAGGCCGGTAATACCCGCCAGGCTGACACTCGGCTTCACCAGCCAGAAACGCGTGCCTTTGGTCAGGTGTGGTTCGGCGTCCTTGTTCATCTCGATGGTGGCGATCACACCTTGGTTGTCACCCTTGGCGTCGAGCAACAAGCTCTTCACTTTGCCTACCGGCATGCCCTTGTAGATGACTTCGGTCTTGTTGGCGACGATACCTTCACCCGACTCGAAGCGGACTTCAATTTCCACGCCGGCCTTGCTATAGGCCTGCCACGCGAGCCAGCCACCGATCATCAGGGCGATCAAAGGCAGGATCCAGATGGCCGACCAGTTCGAGGCTGGCCGGGTTTTAGCCGTTGGCAGATCACTCATGGTCGTCATCCGACTCCGTGTTATCCCAAATCAGTCGGGGATCGAAAGTTAAAGCGGCAAGCATTGTCAGGATCACCACAGTTGCAAAGGCGACAGCGCCCAGATTGGCTTCGACACTGGCTATTCGGCCGAAATTCACCACTGCCACCAGGATGGCGATGACGAAGATATCGAGCATGGACCAGCGCCCAATGAATTCGATGAAGCGGTACATCAATATCCGTTGCCGCGCTGAAAGCGGCTGGTGACGCTGAACGGAGTACAACAGCAAGCCGATGCCCACGAGCTTGAAGGTGGGCACCAGGATACTGGCAATGAACACCACCGCGGCAATCGGCACCATGCCGTGCTTGAGCAGGGTGATGACGCCGGACATGATCGTGTCGGGGCTGCCCTGGCCGAGTGTACTCACGGTCATGATCGGCAGCAGGTTGGCCGGGATGTACAGGATCGACGCGGCAATCAGCAGAGCCCAGGTACGTACGATACTGTTCGGGCGGCGGGCATGCACAATGGCGCCGCAACGTGTGCAGGTCTGCGAAGTGCCATCTGGCACTTGCCGGTTCAGTTCATGACATTCATTGCAGACAACAATGCCTGCATCAATCGCCCGCATGCAGGTCCTCCCCCGATAGCGCACTCCAGATCTGGTGCGGCGACATCACCACCTCCAGCCATACCTGGACCAATAACAGGCTGATGAAGCAGAACAGCCCCAGGCCCACGGTCAGTTCTGCCAGGTCCACCAGCTTGACGATAGCCACCAGCACACCCATGAAATAGACCTCGAGCATGCCCCAGTCACGCAAGTGGTGATAGATGCGGTAGAACAGCAGGCCGAAGTTGCGCCCCACGTTCAAGCGGATACTCAGCAATACCGCCAGCTGGCAAAGCAGTTTTGCCAGAGGGATGGCCATGCTGCACAGGAACACGACTACTGCCACACCGCGCATCTGCGAATTGTACAGGCCCAATACGCCGCTCCAGACAGTATCGTCCGAGGTCTGGCCAAGCAGGTGCAGTTGCATGATCGGTAGAAAATTGGCAGGTACGAACAGCAACAGCGCGGTCAGCACCAGGGCCAGGCTGCGGTTGACTACATTGTGCCGGTGGGCATAGAGCTCGTAGCCGCAGCGGGGGCATTCGGCTTTTTCATCGCGCTGCAGCACAGGCTTGCGCAGCAGCAGGTCGCATTCGTGGCAGGCGACAAGCTCGTCCAACGGCAATTGGGCCAGGGCTTCGGGTTCGACAGGATTGGGCATATAGCGCTTCTGGATAGGTGCGTGGGCCTATTCTAGTGTTCTGGCTCGAATTGTGGGAGGCGACTTACCACAGATCCCTGTAGGAGCAGCCTTGTGCTGCGAAGAGGCCATTGCAGTCGAAGATAATCTTTAGCCTTACCGGCCTCTTCGCAGCACAAGGCTGCTCCTACAGGGAGTCGGGCAGGACTGGGGTA
>NZ_JAWRYH010001496.1:0-230 GCF_046534675.1 Pseudomonas sp. SIMBA_067
GGAAGATCGGCCACGACAGCCAGGCCAGGTAGGCCATGCAGCCGATCACGGTGGTGAGTGAGATCGCCAGCGGCGCGAAGGCGAAGGCGAAGTCGCTGATGGTGTCGACGTCGCGGGTAAGCACCGGGAT
Organism: Pseudomonas sp. SIMBA_067; assembly: GCF_046534675.1. Classification (NCBI taxonomy): domain Bacteria; kingdom Pseudomonadati; phylum Pseudomonadota; class Gammaproteobacteria; order Pseudomonadales; family Pseudomonadaceae; genus Pseudomonas; species Pseudomonas sp. SIMBA_067. The sequence goes on from NZ_JAWRYH010001496.1 coordinate 131, forward strand.
CAGGCGGTGGGTGCGGTAGCGCTCGAGCTGCTCGATGGGCGCAGACAGCACCTTGGCGCCCAGGTCTTTGCGCAGCCGGGCAATGACCTTCTGGCCGACG
>NZ_JAWRYH010001497.1:0-230 GCF_046534675.1 Pseudomonas sp. SIMBA_067
TGATGTTTTTATTAGGGTTTTGAGAAAAGTGATAGTCATAGTAATCAACACGCTGAATTAACACTTCCATATCTATTTCATCGCGCTGAGCTGGATAAAGCCATTTTATATTTTTGATAACCGTTTGAGGAATATCTTGTTCAGTTATAAGAAACCAAGGGACTTCTTTTAACTTCCAATACCGCCTTTCTAGCTCAAGCTTTTCAGTAGTTCTAGCATCATCTAAAGCT
>NZ_JAWRYH010001498.1:0-230 GCF_046534675.1 Pseudomonas sp. SIMBA_067
CAGGTCGTTCAGGCCCTCGAAGCTGCGGCCCTGGAGCAACTCGGTGAGGCTGCGTTCCAGCGCCACTTCAAGGCTCGGGTGCGCGCCGAACGAGGCGAACACGCCACCGGTACGCGGGTTCATCAAGGTCACGCACATCACCGGGAACTCACCGCCCAGCGACGCATCCTTGACCAGCACCGGGAAGCCTTGCTCTTCCAGCCCCTGGATGCCGGCAACGATGCCCGGGT
>NZ_JAWRYH010001499.1:0-230 GCF_046534675.1 Pseudomonas sp. SIMBA_067
TGTCGCCAGCCCGCCAAAAGGCAAGCGAAGCTGTAACGCGAAAGTGGGCGAGTCTGACCTCTCTGCATGTTGAGGAAAAGGTTAACAAAGCTGAAAATGGCGCTGAAACTATTCACGCTGCGCTTATCGGGCCGTTCGCAAAACCGCATGCTAAAACTTCCTGTTTCTGGCTGGATAATTTTTACCGCTGCGCTTTTTTCTTTTACTTCAATAAATTGCGAACCAAACCT
>NZ_JAWRYH010001500.1:0-230 GCF_046534675.1 Pseudomonas sp. SIMBA_067
GCCCGCATCATTGAAGCGCCGCGCGATGCTCTCGGTCGCCGCCGCCTGAGGCTGACCGGCGGCCTTGCTGATCACCAGGTTGAAGGTATCGGTCGCGAGCCCGCTGTCGACGACAGCATGGTCGGGATGCTCGTGCGCCTGCATCGTGCCGCCGATGCGGCGCGGAAAATAGGCGTTCTTCTTGATCATGCCGTCCAGCAGCGTGGCGATCTGCGGGGCGAGGTTCTGTC
>NZ_JAWRYH010001501.1:0-230 GCF_046534675.1 Pseudomonas sp. SIMBA_067
GGCGTTGGGGGCGTAATACAGTTTCATCGGGGACAGCTCCGTGGGATTTGCGCCAGTTTCACGGGCATGGCACCGTGCGTAAAATTAAACCTTCAGAGCCCTGCCATAAGGACAGCTACTGTCATGATGAACCTGATGCACTGGCGCTTGCTGGTCGCTGTGGCCGACCATGGCAGCATCACTGCCGCTGCTCAATGCGTGGGCATGACTCAGTCCGCCGCCAGCCAGGC
>NZ_JAWRYH010001502.1:0-230 GCF_046534675.1 Pseudomonas sp. SIMBA_067
GATCATTTTACCCGCGATGTCGATACCGGTGGTTTTTTCTATTCCTTCCAGCCCCGGCGACGCATTCACCTCCATCACCAACGGCCCGCGATTAGCACGCAGAATATCCACACCAGCAACGTCCAGCGCCATCGTTCGCGCGGCTTTTATCGCGATTTCACGCTCCTGTGGTGTGATACTGGCGACGCTTGCCGCGCCGCCACGATGCAAATTGGAACGAAAATCGCCCT
>NZ_JAWRYH010000169.1:0-337 GCF_046534675.1 Pseudomonas sp. SIMBA_067
AGACCCACGCTTTTTTAAAAAGTTCAGTGAGATCTTAAAAAATGAAAAAAAATATTATTACTTTATCTCTAGTGCTTACTTTAGTTGGTTGTGCCACTGCACCACCTAAGCAACCAGAAGATATTTGTAAAATCTTTGAAGAGAAGTCTGACTGGTATTTTGATGCAAAAGACGCGCAAGACAAGTGGGGCTCTCCCAAACACGTATTAATGAGCATGATGTATCAAGAAAGCTCTTTTCGTCATGATGCTGCACCGCCCATGGAATACTTTTTATGGATAATACTAACTGGACGCGCAAGTGATGCTTATGGTTATGCTCAAGCTAAAACGAGATC
>NZ_JAWRYH010001503.1:0-230 GCF_046534675.1 Pseudomonas sp. SIMBA_067
GGGCCACGTCGCCCTGCTTGGCGGGCACGAAGCTCCAGCGTTTCACCGCGGCCAGCGCGGCGGCGTCGAGGGCATCACGGCCGCTGCTCTTCTGGACCTGGATCTGCCCGGGTTTACCGCTGGGCAGCACCTCTACCCGCAGCAGCACGGTGCCTTCCCAACCCCGCCGCTGGACCATCTGCGGATACTCCGGCGCCGGGTTTTTCAGGTACGCGGCGTTGGCCGAAGCG
>NZ_JAWRYH010001504.1:0-230 GCF_046534675.1 Pseudomonas sp. SIMBA_067
GCGTCAGCGGGGGAAGAGGGTGAGCAGGCATGAGTCGTGTCGTCCGTGAAGGGTCGTGATGACGAAGAAGGGCCGGGAACGGCAGGTGGTCCGGTCAGAGCGAAAAGTGCTCGCGCAGCCATTGCGCGAGCAGGCGGCCGGCCTCGAGCCGTCCGGGTGCTTCGTCGGCGCTCAACGCGCGGCCATGGTGATCGCCGCGTACGCGGTGGTGATGTTTGGACGGCGACGCG
>NZ_JAWRYH010001505.1:0-230 GCF_046534675.1 Pseudomonas sp. SIMBA_067
CCAGCCCCACGGGATTACCCAGCATGCTGCACAGTCACCTGACCACCCTCAACGTAGCTTCGCTGATCCTGAACGTGTTCCAGGCGGACGGTTGCGCGGCTTCGGCGCTGCTGGCCGGCAGCGGCATTGGCCCGGCCGACCTGGGGAACGCCGATGCGCGCATCACCACCCAGCCGGAACTGCAGGTGTGCGCAAACGCCGTGGCCCGGCGCGAGGACATCGGCATGGAA
>NZ_JAWRYH010001506.1:0-230 GCF_046534675.1 Pseudomonas sp. SIMBA_067
TGGCATGGCAGGCCGGGGCCCATGTCGCCCATCTCACGGCCGCCCCTGGCATTGGGCTGGCCGGTCAGCGAACAAGGCCCGCTACCAGGGCGGCAGCTGGCGCCCGTGGCCAGGTGCAGGTTGCAGATGGCGTTGCTGGGCCAGGTACCGTGAGTGCTCTGGTTCAGGGCCATCGTCCAGCAGCTCATCCAGTCGTCGGCGGTGCCGATGCATTCGGGGGCGTTGATGAT
>NZ_JAWRYH010001507.1:0-230 GCF_046534675.1 Pseudomonas sp. SIMBA_067
CTCGATGCTGGCCAGCGCCGCCTCATTCACCGCTGCGGCGAACGTCGGGCCCTTGAACAGCATCAGCACCCGGTCGGCTGGCATCGCCTGAGTCTCGGGCAGTTCCGCGATCTGCTCGTCGATGAGCGTGGTGATTAATGTCGTGGTCATGCTGCCTCCTCGCGCCGTTCGGCAATACGCCGGATGCTCTCGCAGTAGTGTTTGAACTCGTTGGACTCGATGGCCGAGAG
>NZ_JAWRYH010000170.1:0-336 GCF_046534675.1 Pseudomonas sp. SIMBA_067
GCCACTAGAGCTGACGCCGTCCGTCCCTGCCACGCCTCAGCTGCAGATTCTCGATGATGACGAGGAAGAAGATTCGACACTGTCGATTGCTGATCTCGATGATGTGGAAGATGACGTTGGCGGTGAGCTAATTGAGCGCATGAGCCTGGATGAGCACTTTTTTCTTAATCGAACCCCGAATCAGGACAAGATCATTTCCCGTGCACCGGTTGGGCCAATGTGGGTCGAGGGCGTTGCGGGCTCAGGCAAGACCTCGGCTGCCCTTGGGAGGACCAAGATGCTCTGTGACTTCAACTCGAATGAAGTGACGGATCGTGAGACGTTCCGGTCCATTCT
>NZ_JAWRYH010001508.1:0-230 GCF_046534675.1 Pseudomonas sp. SIMBA_067
CGCGTAATGAGTTGATGAATCATATTGCTGCGTTGTTAAAAGAGGGCGTAACACAAACCGAAATAGATAATCAGGCGGTTCGCGTAGCTCGTGCATAACTCACTAAACTACCGATTGCAGAAAGAGCATACCAGCGACTTCAAGCTGATTTTCTTGATAGCAGTATTCCGCCTTTCAGATTAACCGATATTATTAGCTTTGAAAGTGCGCAAAAATTTACTTTTCGTAAT
>NZ_JAWRYH010001509.1:0-230 GCF_046534675.1 Pseudomonas sp. SIMBA_067
AGATAACCGAGTACGCGAAGCGCAACACCAACGGCAACAAGACGCTGGACATCTTCTACGGAGCCGCTGGCAAGGCCACGCAGCAGTATAACTTCAATCTGGACAAGAGCTACACGAAGTACGACTTCGCCGCCGATGGTTCTCAGACCGCGACGCTGTACGGCACGACTGGCCAGATAACCGAGTACGCGAAGTTCAACACCAACGGCAACAAAACGCTGGACATCTTC